>CAYYZJ010000925.1:0-4549 GCA_964475615.1 uncultured Flavitalea sp.
TATCAACGGATCGGGCAGCCGGACGATATCGGCAAAGTAGCCGTTTGGCTGGCCAGCGATGAAAGCGATTATATTACCGGCGCTTCCATTTTTGTAGACGGAGGCATGACCCTCTATCCCGGATTCAGCACAAACGGATAATCATGAATATTGAAAAAGAGAGACTGAAGCAAACAGCCTGGAAAAAATGGGGCCCTTACCTTACTGAAAGGCAATGGGGCACAGTAAGAGAAGACTACAGCGCCAATGGCGAAGCCTGGACATATACCACTCACGATATGGCCCGCAGCAAGGCCTGGCGCTGGGGCGAGGAAGGCATCGGCGGCATCTGCGACCATGATCAGCACCTATGCTTTGCCGTTAGTATGTGGAATAAAAAAGACCCGATCCTGAAGGAAAGGCTGTTCGGCCTCACCGGCTATGAAGGCAATCATGGGGAAGATGTAAAGGAAATCTATTATTATCTGGATTCCACGCCTACCCATTCATACATGAAAATGCTTTATAAATATCCGCAAAACGAATTTCCATACAACTGGCTCCGCGAAGAAAACGGCAGGCGCACCAGGAAGGAGCCGGAATTTGAATTGCCGGATACCGGCATCTTCAGCGATAATCAATACTTCGATGTGTTCATCGAATATGCCAAGGCAGCCGAAGAAGATATCCTCATCAGGATCACCGTGCATAACCGCGCCACTCACAAAGCGGCCGTCAACATATTACCCACACTATGGTTCAGGAATACCTGGGCCTGGGGATATCCGGTTAATCCGCCTGCCGACAATGCCGCTTACTGGCCCACTCTTTTTGCCATCAGCAATGATATCATCGAGATCATGCATCCGGCGCTCGAAACCTACCGGTTTTATTGCGAAAGGCCCAACGAGCTGTTGTTCTGCGATAATGAAACCAATAATCCGAAACTCTACAATTATGACGACGGCAAAAAATATTATAAAGACGGCATCAACGATTATATCATTCATCAATCCGGAACCATCAATCCCGACCGCGGCGGCACTAAAGCATCCGCCAATTATGATCTGCTGATCGAAGCCAACGGATCGTACAGCATTCGCCTTCGGTTGAGTAAAAAAGAGCAGCCCGCTCCATTCGATGATTTCGATGCCGTATTCAGCCAGCGTTTACAGGAAGCCAATGCATTTTATGACGATCTGCAAAAAGACATCCCGTCGGCAGAAGCCAGGTATATTCAACGCCAGGCTTTTGCCGGCATGCTCTGGAGCAAGCAATTCTACAATTATAATATCATCCAGTGGCTGAAAGGCGATCCGGCAGAGCCGCCTCCGCCGCCGCAACGGCTGACGGGAAGAAATTCAACCTGGCGTCATCTCAATAATTCGGATATCATCTCCATGCCCGACAAATGGGAATATCCCTGGTATGCAGCCTGGGATCTCGCTTTTCATTGCATTCCCCTGGTGCTGATCGATCCGGATTTTGCCAAGAAGCAATTGCTCATGCTTACACACGACTGGTACATGCATCCCAACGGACAGCTCCCGGCTTATGAATGGTCTTTCTCCGATGTAAATCCGCCCGTTCATGCCTGGGCCGCCTGGCGCGTGTATGAGATCGACAAACATCATAACAATGAAACCGGCGACACCGGCTTTCTCGAAACGGTGTTTCACAAGCTCCTGCTGAATTTCACGTGGTGGGTTAACCGAAAAGATACCGAAGGCAATAATATTTTCGAAGGAGGATTCCTGGGCATGGACAATATCGGCCTGTTCGACCGCAATGAAAAACTGCCCAGCGGCGCCTATCTCGAACAATCGGACGGAACAAGCTGGATGGCCATGTACTCCCTCAACCTCATGCGCATTGCCCTGGAGCTGGCCAAGACCAACCGCACCTATGAAGACATGGCCAGCAAATTCTTCGAGCATTTTCTCTATATCGCCGGCGCCATGGAAAGCATGGGAGAAAACGGCATAGGCCTTTGGGATGATGAAGATGAGTTTTTTTATGATGCGCTGAGGATCCCCGGCAACAGGACATGCAAAATAAAAATACGGTCGATGGTGGGATTGATCCCATTGTTTGCCGTTGAAGTGCTCGATGACGAACAGTTGCAATCCGAAACCAGTTTTTCCAGGCGGCTGAGATGGTTCCTGGAAAACCGGCCCGACCTCGCCAGCCTCGTATCGCGATGGCATGAAAAAGGAGCCGGTGAAAAACACCTGCTCTCGCTGCTCCGCGGCCACCGCATCAAAAGAATACTCTATCGCATGCTCGATGAAAATGAGTTCCTGAGCGAGTACGGAATAAGGTCGCTCTCCAAATATCATGAGCAGCATCCTTTTGAGCTTGCCATCAACGGCAATACGCTCAGCGTGCAATATGCTCCTGCAGAATCGCCCATTCCTTTATTCGGCGGCAATTCCAACTGGAGGGGGCCGGTATGGTTGCCTTCCAATTACCTGATCATCGAATCCCTGCAACGGTTCCATCATTATTATGGCGATGATTTTAAAGTGGAATACCCTACTCATTCAGGGAACTATCTATCGCTGGATGAGATTGCCGGAGAGTTGACCAAACGCCTGCTCCGCCTGTTCATGACCGATGATAAAGGAAGAAGGCCGGTCATGGGCGAATCAGACCTGCTGCAGTTCGATCCGAATTTCAGGAACTACCTCTTGTTCTTCGAGCATTTCCATGGCGATACCGGAAGAGGGCTCGGGGCTTCCCATCAAACAGGATGGACGGGATTGATCGCCAAACTTATTCATCCCCGGCCATGACAATATAAACAAGAAAGAAGCGTTAAAAAAAAGATCGATTTTTCTGCAAGGATTCTGATAAAAATGACTAACTTTCAAAAGCCTGGCATTCCTTTACTTCTACCCATTGAATACAGCACCTGCTGATTGCAAATCGCCCCTTGAAAGCATCTTTAAAATCTAAAACTGGAGGCCGTTATGAAACCGCATCAGTCCCCTTTCGTAAACAAGCGGAAGAAAACGATCGAATTCCACATCAACATCAACGATGCTTCTCACATTTCCCTGGCCGGATCCTTTAACCACTGGGCACATGATGAACTGAAAATGAAACCATCCAAAAACGGTTTCTGGAAGATCGAGATCCCTATGCTGCCGAGCGGCAAGTATCATTACAAGTTCTTTATCGACGATCGCATGTGGATGGAAGATATCGAAAATCCGCACCGCGAGCCGGACGGCGTAATCGGATGGAACAGCGTATTGATGGTTTGATCCATCCGCCTATTTTCCTGTCAATACAGGCAGCATGCTGTCTGCTACTAACTGATTGCCCTGTTCGTTCAGATGAACGCGGTCAACGGTCAGTATGCCCGATTCCTTGTTTTCCGGATTGTGCTTGAGATTATAATCGAGAAAGATCCTGCGCAGGTCTATCAGATCGCAATTGTATCTTTTAGCAAGATCGCGGATGATCTGTGAATACTTGTTCAAATCTCCATCCTGCTGGTTGGTATAATCGGTCTTTTCACCGATGGTGGAAGGCGTGCATAGGATCACCCTCATATTTCTTGCCTGCAATTTTTTGATGATGGCTGTATAAAACCGCTCGAACTTATCGGGATCTGTTCCTGTTCCGAATGAAGCTTTGTGCCATACATCGTTTACACCAACCCAGATCACCACGATATCCGGATTCCTGACCAGCACATCGCTGTCCATGCGCAGGTAAAGATCATACACTTTGTTACCGCCGATGCCTGCTCCGATGAGCTCATATTCCGAAGCCAGTCCCTTTTGCTTCAGGGCCTCGCCGATCTTCGTAATAAAGCCATTGGGACTTACCCCTGCCTGCGTAATAGAATCGCCGAAAAAGACAATGCGCTTGGGCTTCTGGTTGACCATGGATACAGCGGTTAAGAACAGAACGGAAAAAAGCAAACAGCGGATAATATATTTCATACGGAGCTAAATTTATTTTCCAAATCTACAACTTGTTCCGATTCAATTGTGCTGCCCGAGCATGGAATCGATCCGGTTCACGATCTCCATGCAGGCGCGCCCGTTATGATAAGGGCATTTCCAGAAACCGGCCTTATCATTTCCCTGCATCGGCGAATGACCGGCATCGATACCCCAGAACCATTCTCCATTTTCATGATCCCTGATGTATTTGCGGATGAACTGCCAGCTTTTGATGGATTGCTGCAAATAAGTTTCATCGCGGCTGGTCTGGAAAGCATTGAAAAATCCTACCATGGCTTCAGCCTGCGGCCACCAGTGCTTTTCGGCAATGATCTTTCCGTTAACCATTTCATATTTCAATCCTCCGTCCTCATCCAGTCCTTCTTTTGTTGCAGCAGCCATTTTAACAGCCAGTGAGTTCATGGCAACCATCCATCCGGGATGCCTGATGGTTTTGGCTGCCTCCTGCAGCAGCCAGGCCGCTTCAATATCATGGCCGTAGGAAATGATACCGGATTTTATTTTCCAGTCTTCATCAAAAAACAAATTCAAATGGAAGGTCTTATTATCCAGGATATGATGCGCAAATACTTCCAGCAGGTTCTCGATCT
>CAYYZJ010000926.1:0-2590 GCA_964475615.1 uncultured Flavitalea sp.
GAAGGGGAACTTTCCCAAATGGAGAAAGCCCGCTCGCTGAACCTGAGCGAAGAATCTTATTTCGAGATCATCCGCTATAAAACGGCCTCCCTGCTGGCCTCTTCCTGCGCGGCAGGCGCCTATTCCTCCAGCAATGACGAAGCGCTGACGGAAAAGATGCGGCGGTTCGGCGAAAAAGTAGGCCTTGCCTTTCAGATCAAGGACGACCTGTTCGATTATGGAAGCGAAACCATCGGCAAGCCCACCGGCAACGACCTTAAAGAAAAAAAGCTGACCCTGCCCGTTATATACACCCTGAACAAGGTGGATAAGCCAACGCGCAGGAAACTGATCTATATCATCAAGAACCAGAACAAGGATGCGGAAAAGATAAAGCAGGTAATCGACACCGTTATAGCGACCGGAGGCATCGAGTATGCCACGCAGAAAATGAACGCCTGCCGCGACGAGGCCCTGGATATCCTGTATGAGTTTGAAGATAGCGATACGCGCAAGGCGCTGGAGGAGCTGGTGAGGTTTACTACGGATCGCAAATACTGATCGCGGATCAGGAAGTTTAAACGGATTGCGCGGATAGGCTTTGCCGACTTCGTAAATCGTACTAATTTATCAAGATGCAGAAGAGGTGGAATATAATAGAGGCCGATGCCGGCAAAACGGCTGCATTGCAGGAAAGCCTGAAAATAAATGCCGTGCTTTGCAGGATACTGGTGCAAAGGGGCATCGAAACATTCGATTCGGCCAAACAATATTTCCGCCCCCAGCTTTCCGATCTGCACGATCCCTGGCTGATGAAGGATATGGACAGGGCCGTTGAGCGCCTGCTCAGGGCCTTTGAACAAAAAGAAAAGATCCTCGTGTTCGGCGATTATGATGTGGACGGAACCACCTCCGTGGCCTGCATGTTCCGCTTTCTCGAAAGCATTTACCGGCCGGAGCTGATCGATTTTTATATTCCGCACCGCTACCGCGAAGGGTACGGCGTATCCAGGATGGGGATCGATTTTGCGGCAGCCAACGGGTTCAGCCTCATCATATCGCTCGACTGCGGCATCAAATCCGCCGACCTTATCGCTTATGCCGGCACGTTAGGCATCGATTTCATTGTTTGCGACCACCATACTCCCGATGCGGTTATCCCGGAAGCAGCAGCCGTGCTCAATCCCAAACAAAAAGACTGCAGCTACCCGTATAAGGAATTATGCGGCTGCGGCGTTGGCTTCAAGCTGATCACCGCCATCTCCCAACAACTCGGGCTTGCCGATGAAGACCGTTACGATTACCTCGACCTCATTGCCACTGCCATTGCTGCGGATATTGTTCCGATGACCGGCGAAAACCGCATTCTTGCTTATTATGGCCTGAAAAAAATAAATGAAAATCCGAATAACGGCATCAGGGCTTTGATGCATCTGAGCGCCCTGACCGCTCCGCTGAATATTCATAATGTGGTGTTCATGATCGCCCCGAGGGTGAATGCCGCCGGAAGAATGGACGACGCCCGCAAGGCCGTGCAGATGTTCCTGGCCAGAACTTATGAAGAAGCGCTGGAATACGCCCGGTTGCTGCATGCCGATAATTCGGACAGAAGGGAGGCCGACAACAGCATTACCGAAGAAGCCCTGGCCATTATTGAAAACGATGAAACATTGATCAAACGGAAATCCACAGTTGTATTTCAATCGCACTGGCATAAGGGCGTGGTAGGCATCGTGGCTTCGCGGCTGATAGAAAAATATTACCGTCCAACGGTGGTGCTCACCCGAAGCGGCGAAGTAGTGGCCGGCAGCGCCAGGAGCGTAAGCGGATTCAATTTATACGACGCCATCCATGCCTGCAAGGAACACCTGCTGGGATATGGCGGGCATTTTGCAGCAGCGGGACTGACCCTTCTTCCCGAAAACATCGAAGCCTTCAGCCTTAAATTTGAAGAGATCGTTTCCTCCACCATCGGCGCACATTTGCTGATTCCCGAGATCGTCATCGATGCAGAGATCCGCTTCAGGGATATCAACATTTCACTATACAATATTATCAGGCAGATGGAGCCTTTCGGCCCCGAAAACATGCGGCCTGTATTCATTGCTCGAAAGGTATCGAACTCAGGCTATTCCCGGATAGTAAAGGAACAGCATATCCGTTTTTCGCTGAGGCAGGAAAATATCGTGTTCAGCGGAATAGGCTTCAATATGGCCGATAAATTCCATTTGCTGCAGGCCGGCGCTCCGCTGGATATTATTTTCACGATCGATGAAAATGAATGGAACGGTGAAAAGCACCTGCAGTTGAAGGTCATTGATTTCAGGTTGTCGGAATCGTGAATCGTGAGACGTCAGTCGTGAATCGTGAGGCAAGAAATCAGCACTCACGACTGACGATTCACGCTGCTCACAGCCGTTGCTGCAATATTGCTGCCTGTTCTTTTTTCCAGCTCACAAAATCTCCTTCCAGGATATGCCGGCGCGCTTCTGTAACAAGGTGAAGATAAAAAGCCAGGTTGTGCACGCTGGCTATGGTGAGGCCGGTGATTTCCCTGCTCTTCATCAGGTGCCGCAGATAGGCTTTGCTGTAGTTATTGCTGATGGCGCAA
>CAYYZJ010000927.1:0-3518 GCA_964475615.1 uncultured Flavitalea sp.
CAAGGTATCATAAGGCTTGTCGGGATTCATGGCCTTCCAGCTTTCTTCCCTGAGCAGTTCTCCCGACCTGGTGAAATAACGGCATATCCCGTCCTTGTTTCCCCAACGGTAATTTTCCAGTGCAATCAGGTCTCCGCTCAAACTATACACGCGCCAGAAACCTTCCTTGCGGCCGTCTTTGTATATTCCTTCTTCTTCATAGCCCGGCTCCCCGCGCAATTCATCCACATGATTGATCCATTTGCCCTGCTTCAGTCCGGCGGCATCTACCTTATTGAGGGTATCTCCTTTTACACCGATGATATAAGATTTTAACTGGGAAAAACCATTCAGCGAAACAAGCAGGAAAAACAACAGAAGCAAGCGCATAACAAGACAATTTGTTTCAAAAGATAGAACGAAAATCGTTCCAATTTATTGAGACGGTGGAAGGCAGAAGGGGGAAGGTGTAAGGTAGAAGGCGTAAGGTTGAGGTCGGTCTTTTGCCTTACATCTTCTACCTTCCACCTTATGCCTTACACCTTACACCGTCTACCTTCCACCTTCCCCCTTATATTTGCAGAATAACTCCTGACATGAGATCAATCTGCAGCTTTTTTGTATTCCTGCTCTTCTGCCTTTCTGTATCTGCCCAGAAAATGAGCATTGTCCAGATGAAATCCGAAATAGAAAAATCTCCCAATTCGCCGCTATATGTAAAGGATATCCTGAAAAAGAAATTTAAAATAGATACCATCGTAGTCACGAGAACCACCCATTTTACCAGCCTGGCCGACAGCCTGGCTTATAAAGGAGCGGTCAAAAAAGTGTATGGCCCCTACAATCAGCAGGGCAGCCGCTTCCTGGTGCAGATACTGGCCAAGGCGCCCAATACGTTTCTTCACCTCAGCCAGATCTTTATCGACACCAGCGTATTCAGGCAAAGGATGGCCGATTCGCTGGGCAACTCCATCATCAGCAGGATCAGCAAAGGCGCTGACACTTTCGAGCACCTTGCACAAACCTATTCCATGGGCGGCGAAAGCATTACGCAGGGCGACCTGGGCTGGGTGGCTTCGGGCGTACTGATGCCCCAGATAGAAAAAGAACTGATGAAAAGAAAAAAAGGCGAAGTGTTCAAAGTGTGGACGGTAAACGGACTGCATATCATCAAAAAGACCGACGACCCGAAAAAAGATACCGGCTTTGCCCTGATGATGCGGGTATTTTTATAAGAAGAACTGCAGGGCCAGCTCGTATCCCTTTAGTCCAAGCCCTGTAATGGTTCCCCTGCATCTGGCCGATACATGCGATATTTTCCTGAACTCCTCCCGCGCATATACATTACTGATATGAACTTCCACAACAGGCGCCTTGATGGCAGCGATGGCATCGCCGATGGCTACCGACGTATGCGTATATCCGCCCGGGTTCAGGATAATGCCCTGAACCGAGAAACCAGCCTGCTGCAATGCATCGATCAGCTCGCCCTCCACATTGCTCTGAAAATAGCCGAACTCAACAGCCGGATATTTTTTTTTCAGCTCCTGCAGGTATTGCTCAAAGGTCTGGCTTCCGTATACTTCCGGTTCACGTGTTCCGAGCAGATTGAGGTTGGGGCCGTTGATGATGGCGATCTTCATGCTTGCTGATTCTGATTCATAAATATAATCATTCCACCCAATCTGCAATAAACACATTGGTATCATGACCGCCGCCGTTATTGCGGTTGCTGCTGAACACGATCTTCTTTCCGTTCGGCGAGAACATGGGGAATGCGTCGAAGCCTTTGTCGCGGCTGATCTTTTCCAGTCCTGAACCATCGGGATCCTGAATGTACATATTGAACGGAAATCCGCGCGGATATTCATGGTTGCTGCAGAAAATGATCTTGGTGCTGCCGGGAATGAAATTGGGCGCCCAGTTGGCCTGCCCGTAATTGGTAATCTGCCGGGCCCCGCTTCCATCGGCATTGGCTATCCATACTTCCATGTGCGTGGGCATTACCAGATTGTCCTTGAGCAGGCTCTTGTATTCTGCTATCTCTTCGGCCGTCCGGGGCCTCGATGCCCTCCAGATGATCTTTTTACCGTCGGGACTGAACCAGGCTCCTCCATCGTAGCCCAGCTCATGCGTGATGCGTTTAACCAAATAGGTTTTCAGATCCATGATATAGAGGTCGAGGTCACCGTCACGTATAGACGTAAATATCATTTTGCTCCCGTCGGGCGATATGGTGGCTTCGGCATCATAGCCCGCCGTATTGGTAAGCTGCTTTACGATCTTGCCGTTGAGGTCGGCCATGAAAATATCGTAACCGGCATAAATGGGCCAGATATAGCGGTGGCCGTATTTGGAGCGGTCGGGTAAAGGCGGACAGGTATCGGCAGCCAAATGCGTGGAAGCATAAACGATATGCTTGCCGTCTTTCATGAAAAAACCGCAGGTGGTTCTGCCCTTGCCGGTGCTGACCATCCGGTATTCGAATGTATCGCCCGGCTTTTCCGGCAGCTTGCCGATGAACATCTGGTCGCAGTTCAGTCCTTCTTTGGGATTGGTGCGTTGAAAGATGAGATAACGGCCGTCGAAGCTGAAATAGGCTTCGGCATTATCGCCTCCGAAAGTAAGCTGCTGAATATTTTTGAAATGCTTCTCTTCCGGATAAAGCAAGGTATCTGCATCCGGCCGCGATGGCATATAGAATTGAACAGACCTTTTAAAAGAAAGGGCCGCAAAAAAGATCAGCAAAAGAACCGGCCAGTAAAGTATATTTTTTTTCATGATGCAAATTTCAGGAAATAGGCGTTCAGTATTGTCGTTATATTGTAAAAAGCATCTTATCTCAAATCTGTTAGCTTTGCTGCATGAAGCATCTACTACAAATGAGCATCTCCCTGGTCGCCGTTCTTGCCATGCTCCCCGGCTGCCGGGGGCGCGATGAAAACAGCGAAGCATCCAACCTGCTGAAAAGCGCACCTTATGCCCCGCTCAGCGACAGCATCCGCCGCTTTCCCGATAATGCCGGCCTCTATTTGCGGCGTGCGATCATGCTCTCCAAAAATAAAATGCACGGGCTGGCCATGGCCGACTATAAAAAATCCTGGCAACTCGCTCCCGATAAAATGACCGGACTGGCCTATTCCAGCAACCTCGCCATCATGGGCAGGCTTGCAGACAAGATCAGGCTACTGGAAGATTGCACGCACCGGTTTCCCGGCGATCCCGATTTTGAAAGACTGCTCGGCGATGCATATACAGAAGCAGGAAGAAATGAAGATGCCCTTACACTATACGACCGCATGCTGCAGAAAGACAGCTCGGATTTTGAAGCCTGGTATGAAAAAGGACTGGCGCTGGAACAATTGAAAGATACGGCCAGGGCCATAGCGGCATTGAAAAAAGCGTTCGTTCTGCAACCGACAAACACTTACGCGCTGGAGCTGGCGCATCTTTATGCCGAAAATAAAAATCCGGCTTCCCTGCAGCTTTGCGATGCCGTGATTGCCCGGGATTCCCTGAAAGAACTGGCCGACCCGTTT
>CAYYZJ010000928.1:0-4249 GCA_964475615.1 uncultured Flavitalea sp.
CAGACTGTCCAGCGTATCATACAGCAGCCTGGCTTTTTGAATATTGATCTTTTCCATTGCGGCTATGCCTCCCTGTTGTTTCAGCCATCTCAACGTGAGCATGCATACGTACACGGCAAATACCGGCGGAGTATTCAGCATGGATCCTGCTTCGATGTGCTTGCGATAGTCCATCATGCTGGGAAGCTGGCGGCTTACTTTGCCGAGGATATCTTTTCTCACGATCACCATATTCACACCTGCTGCGCCGATATTTTTCTGCGCGCCGGCATAGATCAGGGCAAAGCGGTTGAAATCGATCACCCGGCTCAGGATATCGCTGCTCATGTCGGCAACCAGCGGAACAGAAGTTTCGGGAATATCAAACAACTCCGTTCCTTCGATGGTGTTGTTGGTGGTATAATGAAAATATTTTGCAGTAGCAGGGATTTCAAAATTTTTGGGAATGTAAGTATAGTTTTTATCTTTCGATGATGCCACAACATGCACGTTGCCGAATATCCTGGCTTCCTTGATGGCTTTGGTGCCCCATGTGCCGCAGTCGAGATAGGCGGCTGTTTCGTTTTCATTCAGCAGGTTCATGGGAACCTGGAAAAACTGAGTGGTAGCGCCTCCGTGCAGGAAAAGCACTTCATGATCATTGTCGAGGTGCATCAGCTCTTTGGCCAGGGAAACGGCTTCATCCATAACAGCCTGGAATAAAGGCGTGCGATGGCCGATCTCGAGGATCGACAGTCCGGTATCATTGTAATTGAGAATGGCCTGGCTCGCCTGTTCAAATACTTCCCTGGGCAAAATGCTTGGGCCTGAATTGAAATTGTGTATCACGATCTGTTGGGTGTTTGAAAAGAAGTGCAAGTTACGATTCAATAGGCAATGGGCAATAGGCAATTGGCAATGGACAATAAGCAATAGGCAATGAGCAATTGAGTAATAGTAAATTGAATGATTTCTTGCCCATTGCCTATTGCAAATTGCCTATTGCCTATTGAACCCCCGGTTCGCAGTCCGTACGGGAAGCGCTCCGGTTTTTCCATTGCTGATCGAGCGCTTCAAATTCTTTTAATTCGGCTTCGGTAAAATCGGTGTGATTCAGTTTTTTCAGATCAGGCTGGCCTGCATCTACCCAGGCCGTATACCAGAAACAGGCAATGGCATAGATGGATTGGCGCATGCGCCGCTCGATCATGTTATTGAGCTTTTGATTATATGCTCTTGCGTAAGCGCCCGAATACTGGCGAAGGATGATCCCGTTCCTCTCCTCGAATGCAAACTTCTGATCTTCGCGGAACTGCCGCCCCAGTTCTTTTTCATAACGGAGAACAGTATCCGCAGCAGCGGCGCTTTCCAGGATCCTTTTCCAGATGAAATCGGCAGGGTTGGAAATATAATCTGCTTTGCCGATAATGAAATCCCATTCCTGCCTGGCAAGCAGCTCCGGGATCCGCGATTCCCAGAATGCATGGATGCCCTGCTGGCCGCTGAGCTGGCCGTTGTGATTGCTGCAGGCATGTAAAGGAACATGGGCATCGGCAATATAATGACCCAGCTCTGCGGAGATCCGGAGTATGGCCGACTGGTTCTTTTCCCGAAAAGCCTTTACCAGTCTTTGCTGCACGATCGGTATCCACCAGGGAATGATGCCATAAGCACGAAGCGTATCTTCAGCATATTTTTTGACGGCATCGTTCCAGTTCCTAGGCAAAGCAGTAAAAGGATAGGAACCATAATGATCGATATCGATGAAATGATGTGCGGCTTCCGATGCGATACTATATCTTCTTTTATCGGGATCGACTGCATGTTCGCTGAGGAAAGCGATATTCGGCTTGTACAATACCATCATCTCCGGCGGGAGCAGGAATACGGCGTGATAGTTGATCTGCTGGTGCATATAAAATCCCCAGCAGAAGAGTTTGCCATATATGAAGAGGCCAAGCAGGATGAGCAGGGTTTTTTTCATGATGGATTGTTTGTAATGAACAATAAGCAATAAGCAATGAGCAATAGGCAATGGACCATTTAACTAAGGCATTCTTGCCTATTGCCAATTGCCTATTGCCCATTGCCTGTTACTCATCGATCTCCGTAACCCCTCCGGAGATGGCGAACTTCATCGCATCTGCGGAGCTGATATCTGTTAAGATACGCACCCGCTCTCTTTTTACAAAGTAGAGATGACCCGCAAAAGCGTAAGATTGTGGCACATAGACGGCCACGTATTCCGACAGTCCGAACTCGTGTAATTCCTCCTGTGTAATGAAGCCAATCCTCCATACATCCGGCGATTCTATACTCACCAATACAGCGCGATTAAACTTGCGCTTGTTGCCGGCAAAAGCCTCGAAAAAATCCTTTACCGTGGAATAAATGATGCTGATCCCCGGCGTTTTTTCCAGTATTTTATCGAAGAGCTCTACCAGTTTGCTCACAATGAAGGTGGAGGAAACATAACCTACCAGCAATACGACCAATACCACCACGATGAATCCCACACCCGGTATCAGTTTCAGATTCCCGGATTCATCGACCCCGATCAGCTTGGGAAATAAATTATGGATGAGATTGGGAAGGATGCGATCGATCCAGTTGAACATGGATACCACCGCCCAGATGGTAATGGTAATGGGCGCCAGGATGATCAGCCCCTGCAGAAAATACTGGAATACCTTTCGCAGTCCCCGTTTCATAGCAGTTATTTATTCAAAATTAATCAATTGCATGGAGGTTATGCCAGGCGTTCAGGATGGGCTGAATTTGAACGGAATATTAATTTTTTGCCAGGAAACTTTGGTTACAAAAAAAGTTTCCATAGTTTTGCGTCCAGTTAAGTGAATTATGGACGTCAAAGAAAGAATATTACAAAAAGCTACCGATCTGTTCATGCGCTATGGCATCCGTTCCATTACCATGGATGAAATAGCCACCCAGCTCGGCATCAGCAAGAAAACGATCTACCAGTTCTTTACGGATAAGGATGAAATGGTGGAAGCAGTGATCGCAAAAGAGGTCAGGGACAATGAAGACGAATGCCTCCATTTCCAGGGAAACTCCGAAAATGCATTGCACGAGATCTTTCTTGCCCTGGAGCATCTCGAAGAACTGCTCAAGGCCATGAACCCGCAGATACTCTACGACCTGGAAAAGCATCATCCGCGGGCATACAAAAAAGTGAGGGATTACAAATACCAGTTCCTCTATCGCATGATGCGGGAAAATCTCGAAAGGGGCATACGCGAGGAAATATACCGGAAAGACATCAATATCGATATCGCAGCCAAGAACAGGATCGAATCCGCCTTCATGGTCTTTAACCAGGATATTTTCCCGCACAGCCGCTACCGGATTCTGGAAGTAAGCTACGAGCTGGCCTCTCTTTTCCTGCACGGGATCGCTACTGAAAAAGGTAAAAAGCTGATTGAAAAATATTCCACCGAACGAAATAAACAAATGTCTTATGAACAGAAGGGTTAGACAGGTACAGGTTTTACTATGCATGGTCATGCTGCTGCTTGGCATACGATCGCACGCGCAGGAAATACACAGCTTCTCTGTGCAGGACGCGATCAGTTATGCCAGAAAGCATAACGTGCAGATCAGAAATGCCCTGATCGATCTGCAGATACAGGAACAAAGCAATAAGGCAACCACATCCGGCGCCTTGCCGAATGTAAGCGGCTCTGCTTCGACCACTGCCTTCTTCCAGACCCCTGTCACCATTGTACCCGGCGAATTTTTCGGAGGCGCTCCCGGCAGCACCATCGCCGTAAGCTTCCAGCCGAAATATACTGCAGGAGCCACCGCCCAGTTAAAGCAGGTATTGTTCGACGGACAGGTATTTGTCGGCCTGCAGGCAAGAAAAACATCGATCGATTATTCTCAGAAAACGATCGATATAACGGACGAGAATATACGCGTAAATATTTATAAGGTCTATTACCAGCTCGTGGTCAGCAAAACCCAGATGGCGCAGATCGATGCCAATATTGCCAGGGCCGAAAAGCTGCTGAACGATGCCAAGGTCATGTATCAAAACGGATTTCAGGAAGCGCTGGATGTGGATAAAGCCACTGTTCAGCTTGCCAATCTGCAAACGCAAAAGATGACCACGCAGCGGACTATCGATAACGGCTATCTCGGATTAAAATACCTGCTGGGCATGCCCATCCGCGATTCACTGGTGCTCACCGATAATTTTACGGAAGAAGACCTCAAAAAAGGAATACTGGAAGATACGGCCTACCGCTAT
>CAYYZJ010000929.1:0-2564 GCA_964475615.1 uncultured Flavitalea sp.
TTCCATATAGATTAGGTTAGGTAATAGAAGGGATTTTGGACGATAAAGAAGCTTTACAAATATACTAATTTATTTAGCTTTTATCATTTTGCGTTACGTTTGCTTTTCTTGAAAAATAACACAAATTAAAGGTGGACGCAATACCATTTTAGTAGTAATTCCTACCTTTATCTTCTATTTTCTAACCTTCGTAAAGCACATTACTATGAAAAAGACTTTGCTGCTCTGCACATTGCTTGCCGGCCTTACCTTCACTACCCATGCACAAGACCTCCTCAAAAAAGCCAGCAGCGCGGCTTCCTCGGCAGGCTTCGATGTTAAGAGCCTCACCAGCGGCATCATGAAAAAACTGACGCCTTCACTGAACCTCACCAGCGCACAAAAACCCGGAGTAACGGATGCCGTCAGCAGCTTCCTGGGCGATAAGGCCAATATCCTTTCGCTGAAGCAGTCCGATCCTGCAAGCTATAGCACCAAGCAGAGCGGATTGTTCAATACGCTCAAATCGAAACTGGGCACTATCCTGGCGGCTAATCAAATGAAAAAATTCCTGGGATTGAAACCCAAGACGGATAGTTCTTCGAATATTTTGTCGAACCTGTTTTATTGAATAGGTAAGATGTAATATTTAATCTTACATTCCTACGCCTGCATTGCATATAAAATAATGTTCACTCCGAACTTCGTATTGTCTTCTGCCAGGAAGCGTTTGTTCCTGAAATCATAGTCCCATTCGCATCCGTAATCCTTATTGCTGTACAGCACGCCGATCCTTCCGTTGATGAAGATGGCCTTGAGATAGTCATGAACGAGGTCATCGCCCCAGCCGTTCAGCTCGAAAGAAGTATTGGGAGGGCCTTTTTCAAAAGAAAAAAATGAATGATAGATATCATGATTGTTGGGTATCTTCTGCAAGGCATGCGGGCCGAACAGCGACTGCATCTGCGTTTCAAAGGACTTGGCAAACAAGCCGTCGATATCGTGGTTGCAGTCGTCGGCAAAAACGAATCCACCGTTCTCCACATATTTTTTAAAATGAGCCGCTTCCTGCGCATCGAACTGCACAAGCCGGTGCCCGCTGATATAACAGAACGGATAATCGAACAGCTCATTGCTGCTTAGGTCGATCACTTTTTCCTGCAGGTCGACCGGGATATTGCTGTACTCGATCAGTGAATTGAGCAGGTTGGACGGCATGCGCTGATCCGTGTCCCAGTCGCCGGAACGGTATCGCAAACGCACGAATGTAAATTTAGCTGCCTTCATCGTAATGCAACCGGCCTGATACCGGCCATGTAATTTTTTTAAAATTCCTTCATTTCTTTCTAATTTACTGTTTTCGTATCCGATTTTTAACAATATAAATAACCTGGATTGGAAAACGGCGAACATAAGGTAGATGCCTTGCTGGACAAACTTTCGCAGCTCAAAAAAGAGATACAGAAAGTGATCGTGGGGCAGGATCATATTCTCGAAGAAATACTCGTGGCCATGCTGGCCGGCGGCCATTGCCTGCTGGAAGGCGTTCCCGGGCTGGCCAAGACATTAATAGTAAGAACCATTGCACAGGCGCTCGATCTTTCTTTCCGGAGAATCCAGTTTACTCCGGACCTCATGCCTACCGATATCATCGGCACAGAAATACTTGAAGAAGATCATGTAAGCGGAAAGCGATTCTTCAAATTCAATAAAGGCCCGCTGTTCGCGCATATCATTCTGGCCGATGAGATCAATAGAACTCCCCCCAAAACCCAATCGGCCCTGCTGGAAGCCATGCAGGAATTCGAGATCACTTACGGGGGACAAACCTATCAGCTCGACAAGCCCTTTTTCATCCTGGCCACTCAAAACCCCATCGAGCAGGCCGGCACCTATCCCCTCCCTGAAGCCCAGCTCGACCGCTTTCTCCTTTATCTAAAAATCGGTTACCCCACGGCGTTAGAAGAAACGGCCATCCTCAGCAACACCACCGGAAATAAAAAACCGCAGGTGCAGGCTGCATTGGGAGCAGAAGAAATAAAACAGTTGCAAAGCCTGGTTCGGGATGTGAGCATCAGTGAAGACCTGATTCAGTATGTGGCCACACTGGTGCGGGCAACAAGGCCCGGCGGCAATGGCGGGCAGCATAAAAGCACTGCCTTTGTTCAGGAATGGGTGCGATGGGGCGCCAGTCCCCGCGCAGGCCAGGCCCTCATCCTTACGGCCAAGGCAAGAGCGCTGTTGCAGCACCGTTATGCCGTTACCATGGACGATATCAAAGCCATGGCCTATCCCGTACTGCGCCACCGCATACTGCTGAACTTCAAGGCAGAGGCCGAAAATATTACGGCCGACGAAGTGACCAGCTCATTATTGAAAACCATCGAACGTCCCGGAACAGTATTATCCTGATTATTATGAGCCAGCTTCTCGATCCCAAAATACTCATGTCCATCAAAGACCTTTCACTGGCAGCCAAGCGCACGGTCGACGGGTTCATGACCGGCATCAACAGCAGCAAGGTGAAAGGGCCGGGACTGGAGTTCAGCCAGTACCGAAGCTATCAGCCCGGCGACGACCTGCGC
>CAYYZJ010000930.1:0-2564 GCA_964475615.1 uncultured Flavitalea sp.
AACGCCTTATCACCCGCGCCAGAAAAAACCCAGTCCCCCTCCTGCCGGCTATTCCCCGGTATTCATCAATTATGTAGGCAGGCATGGCTCGCGTTTCCTGACCAAGCCGGGCAGCGACCTGATCGTGTGGCAGGTACTCCAGGCGGCATCCCAACGGGATGGGCTAACCGAAATGGGAAAACAGCTCTTGCCCGCAGCAGAAGCATTCGTGAATATCCAGAAAGGTAATTATGAGAACATCACGCTTGCCGGGCAGTATGAGCAGCGTGGAATAGCCCGCCGCCTGTTCAGGGAATACCGCAAGCTTCTGAAAAGAAATGCCGGCATCGAAGTGCTGAGCACGCATAAGGTCAGGACAGGGCAGAGCGCCGATGCCTTTTTAAAAGGAATAAGAAATTATCCTGCGGAAAAGATCGGCCGTTATATTGCTCCGGACAGCCTCAATGATATGCTGCGTTTCTATGATCTCAGCCCCGCCTATGACGCATACAGGAAGAGTGCCGCCCTGCAAAGCCGGCTGGATTCGCTGGAGCATGATATCAATACCGTAACAACGGCCAGGCATGTTTGCCAGCGCATTTTCAATACGGCTTTCTTTGCTGCGCTGCTGAACGGCATCAGCATCGACCTGGGAAAACAGGAAAAGACCATCGATGCCATTGCGTTTACGGAAAGCTTGTACGAGGTATATGCTGCTTCGTTTGCGGTGACGGCAGAGATCAGGAAAAGCCATCTGCCGGAAAAGGACCTGCATTTTGAAAATGCATTTACACAGGACGACCTGCAATGGCTCGCTTTCAGGGACAATGCTTCCGATTTCCTGGAAAAAGGGCCTGCCATGGATACATTGGGCATTCAGGTGAAGATAGCGGCTCCCCTGCTTGCCGATTTTATCAGGAGCACCGATTCCATTGCATCGGGCCTTAAAACAACCGATGCCCGGCTGCGCTTTACCCATGCTGAAGCCATCTCCCCTTTTGCCATCCTGCTTGGAATACCGGAAGCCAGCATGCCCACCGATTCCATTTATAAGTATAATCGCCTATGGCAGGCATCGGACATCATACCCATGAGCGCCAACATCCGGTGGATATTGTATACTAACGGTAAGCAATACCTGATAAAAGTGCTGCTCAACGAAAAAGAAGTGGCGCTGCCTGTGGTCACTTCCCTATTTCCCTATTATCAATGGGAGGATGTGAAAAATTATTATACCGGCAAACTGAACAATCTTCATATAGGCATTGACGGCAACATGCATGAGTACCTGAAAAACCTCAACTGACCGTCCGCAAATTGGGCAAAATATTCCACAAGTAAAATGCTTCAGCGGAACAGGAAAAATAAAATTTCCACATTTATCAGCACGGTAACGGCTCACTGAACAGTTGGGTATGCTGCTTGATGGAAATAATCAAGCGCTTACCATAATAACCGGTTCCATGCTACCTCTACCGCTTGCTGCTTATGGCCATTCTTTTTTTATTTTCATCTATCTTCCCGAGAGATACTTCCCTCCTTAGTTTGTACATAGCCACACCACCTGCATATTTATCGTGATGCATATTACCATTAATGCTCAAATAAAAATTTGCTATGAACAAACTACTATACCTGCTGATATTCACTTTGCTTGCCGCTCATGCAATGGCCCAGATAGAAGTAAGCGGAAAAGTAACGGATTCGAGCGCCAGGCCTGTACAAGGGGTAAGCATTCTTGTAAGAGGCACTTCTACAGGCACTACTACCGATGCCAATGGCATGTTTAAACTAACTGTTCCCTCCGCCAGTTCCGTGCTGGTTTTTTCCTCAACAGGATTTGCCACCCAGGAAATAAGAGTGGGAACCCAAACCGTATTGAATATAACGCTGCAGCAGCAGTCCAATGCGCTCAGCGAAGTAGTGGTGATCGGTTATGGCACCGCGAGGAAGTCCGACCTTACGGGCGCTGTGACTGCCATCAAAGGCGAGCAGCTTTATGACCGCCCGGTTCCGAACGTATCGCAGGCGCTCGAAGGAAAGATAGCCGGTGTGGATGTGAGCATCAACACCAATGCGCCGGGCGCTGCCGCCAAAGTGCGCGTGCGCGGAATCGGATCCATCAATTCAAATATCGATCCGCTCTATGTGGTGGATGGGGTGATCGGCGTAGACCCGAATACGATCAATCCCGCAGATATCGCTTCGCTGGAAGTATTGAAAGACGCTTCCTCCACGGCCATCTTCGGGGCCCGCGGCGCCAACGGCGTAATCATCATCAGCACCCGCAGGGGAGTGCGGACCAAGACCGTCC
Source organism: uncultured Flavitalea sp. (assembly GCA_964475615.1). Lineage (GTDB taxonomy): Bacteria > Bacteroidota > Bacteroidia > Chitinophagales > Chitinophagaceae > Puia. The sequence goes on from CAYYZJ010000930.1 coordinate 2,294, forward strand.
TTTCTTATGACGGAAGCGTGAGCGTGGTCGACCTGTACCGCCATGTAAAGACGCTGAATTCCGATCAGTTCATCCAGGTCTATAATCTGGCTTATGCCAACGGACAGAAATTCGATCCTGCCGGTAATGTATGGACGCCGCCTGCTCCTTTGGATCATGCCCATTTTCCCCTGCTCTTCGATGAGAACAACAGGCCCCTGTACAATACCAACTGGGAAAAGGAAGTGTACAAGCCGGCATTTTCGCATACTCACACCCTGAACCTGCAGGG
>CAYYZJ010000931.1:0-2966 GCA_964475615.1 uncultured Flavitalea sp.
CGGAAACTTCTTCGCAGCGCCTCAATTTCGCACAGGCTTTTAATGGACTGGGCGCTTTTGTGTCGGCTTTTTTTCTCAGCAGGATCATTTTGTCCGGTATCGATTATACGCCTGAGCAGTTGAATGCCATGACGCCCGCAACGCTTGAGCATTATTTGTCTTCGGAGGCCAATCGTGTAAAGCTGCCCTATCTTTCCATTGCCGGCGTTTTGCTGCTGGTAGCTTTCCTGTTCTATATCGTAAGGCTTCCGCATGTGCATGAGGAAAAAGCAGCTTCATTCAAAATCGATTTTTCCGTATTCCGTCACAGGCATTTTGCGAATGGCGTGATCGCCCAGTTTTTTTATGTCGGCGCACAGGTATGCATCTCCAGCTTTTTCATCCGCTACAGCAAATACAGCTCCGGCGTTACGGAAGCGGATATCAATAACAATCATTATCTCGGGTACCTGCTGCTTTGCTTTATGATCGGGCGTTATGTGGGCGCTTTCGTCATGACGAAAGTAAAACCGCAGCGCCTGCTGACCATTTACAGCGCATGCAATATCGCGTTGCTTGCTTATTGCGTGTTCATCGGCGGACATCCGGGCATGTTTGCGATGATGGGAGTGGAGTTCTTCATGTCCATCATGTTCCCGACCATTTTTGCACTGGGCATTAAAGAGCTGGGCGACCAGACCAAGATCGGTTCATCGTTCATGGTGATGTCGATTGTAGGCGGCGCGCTCATTCCGCTGGTATTGGGATATATTTCGAGGCAGGTGAACATACAGGTGGCCTATATTGTTCCGCTGATCTGTTTCATCTTTGTTTTTTATTATGGATGGAAGGGATATATTGTGCGCCCGGTACAGTATGAAGCAGAAGAGATAAAGCCCGAGGTCGGCAGCCAGCAGTCCAAGGTCGGGATCTAAGAACTTCAGACCTCCGGCCCGCTTTTTGCAACCCCGCATTCATGGAAGATCATTTCCCGATAAAATTCGATTTTGAAGGCCATCATTATGAAGGCATGGTGCTTCCCAATTATCACAAGAATAAAAAGGGAATGCCGCTTTCCTTTGAAGTGTTGCTGAATGGCATGTTTTTCGGAAATCTCTCCTGTTCAAGCGGCAAATGGTCGAGCGACACCAACAAGCCACAGGCGCTCGTGGATAAGGTAGGGGATTATATCTGGCATTATTATGAGTGATACAGGTCATCCAGTCTCAGCGCCTCGTTATTCCAGCCCTGCTCATTATCGTAATTCGATCCTGTATTTGCCGTTCTTCCCTGTGTGTACGATTTTTTTCCCAACTGTGATGATCCTTGCCCGAAATTAGAGCCTCCCTGAACAGCGGATTTCGGACGGATGAAACAGCAGTGGGCCTTGTCTTCGTGGATGATGGTTTCTTTCTTTTTCATGATTACCAATGGTTCTACTTGAATAGAGGAAAAAATTATGCCATTTGTTTTTTCTGCTGTTCTTCAATGCCCTTTCCATTTTCATTTGCACCTGTGTAAAGCATCGTAGTGCTGCTGTTGGTGCCGTATTCCTCTGTTTCAATATTCTTATGATACTTGCATTCAAGTCCATTACCCATGTCCGGCTCTTTGTAAATCAATTCGAGCGAAAGAATATTTTTTGCCTTACTGATTCTAATTTCAAAATATTCACTCAAGCTTTTTAATACTGCCATTTCGCTTATGCCTTCATGTAATTTCGAAAGCTCATTTACAAACTTGTCCCACTCAGCACAGTCAAACCATATATCTCCAGCAGTATAGCTTGCCGTTCCCGTTGGATGAACTACAACAACTTCGATGAGTATTTTAATTGAAGGTAGTCGATCATTGCATATACATAGGGAGACCAGCCTGGATATTTCTTAGTTAGCGGATCAGGACTTATAAACCTCGGCAATCTTATGACAAGTTCTCTTTCTCCATAGTTATAGAGATTCCACTCCCCGGATACTTCATTATCTTTTTCTTTACCATTAAACCCGAACTCATACGCACATAATTCGTGATATGTCAAAGAACTTATACCCTTAGCGGTTATACGCTTGTTTGATTAAGCCATTTTTTGTTTCATATTCAATTATCAAATGATTATCGGTTATAGTATCTATATGAATACGGTTCAAAACCATGGGTTCATCAAAGATATGTTTCGGGAAATCAAACAACTTTTTGTGTCCGGTCTTTATGTTATATAACGTCATCTTATCCTTTTCGCTTGGAATATCGATCTCAGAATAAAGCAATAATTCTTCACTTTCATTTGCGCCAATCCAAGCAGAACCATTCTTTAAAACATTTTGCCCTGTCGACTTTTTTATTAGTTCAATATAAGTAGGGTTTCTAGAACCAAACGAATGAGCTAAAACGAAATAGTCTGTAAAATCAGCGCCTTTATATCCAAGATTTTTATAAGGCAATCCCCTTGAACAAAATGCGATCAGCTTTATTGGTTGATCTTTTTTGAGATAAAGATACTCCAAGCTATCTTCTGTTTTAAACGAGAGTGAGTATCCGCCTTTTAAAGTTGTATCATAGTTATAAGAATCGGATGAATCCTTCAATGTATCTTTTTCTGAAGAAGAAACCGTCGATGAATCCTTAGTACTTGTATCGCTTTGATTTGTCTCGATTTTATTTTTTCCGTTACTATTGCAATAGGTAAAAAATAACGTAATTACAATTAACAAGTGCATTACTGTCTTTGAAGTCATATTTTACTTTTTTAGTATCATTATTTTTATTTATTGGGTGCCCAAAAAATAGATTGCCCAGCTACGGCCGTTGCTTTAAGTCTTATCTGCCTTTGATTCAATCCTTGTAAAGCGGAGAAATTAAGCTTAAGGAATAATTTCAAAATCATAATTCATTATTATTGCTTCTATTGCATCAATCCCCGTATCGGCAATCTTATAAAGTAAATCAGTATATCCACCATATACATTCTTATCTTCAGCCATCATTAA
>CAYYZJ010000932.1:0-9362 GCA_964475615.1 uncultured Flavitalea sp.
ACCACCCTTGATTGCAACCTTATTTCCACTCAACATGTATATACTGAAATTATACGGCAAACGGCCTGCAGAATGCCCGCCGGCATTACGCTATCCAACCGCTCTTTCAAGCATCTGCCCGTTTTCAACAACTGCATTTTCCAATTCCAGTCTGCTCAAAAATTCCTCAGCCAGATTTCGATAATCCACGGCCCCATTAGAATATTTATCGAAATGGAATATATCAGTACCCGCCTCCTGCGCCTTAGCCAGTTGTATATTCGTCCGGATAACGGATTTGAAGACTTTGTTTTCAAATATCTTTTCCAGGCTTTCCCTTACGCGCGTGTTCATCAGTTTGCGCTCGTCATATTTAATCATCACAAATCCCAGCAGGCTTAATTTCCTGTTCAGCTTTTTTCTTACTATTTCGTAGTGACGCATAAAGCTGTGCACGCCTTTTAAAGGAAGGAACTCGCCCTGCAGGGGCATGAGCACATAGTCGCTGGCAACAAGGGCATTGATGGTAAGCATTCCGATGGCATGCGGGCAGTCGATAAAAATAAAATCGTAATCGGCCGCAATCGGCTCCAGCAGCGCACGGAGAATCTGCTCGCGGGAGTATACTCCTACCAGCTCTATTTCTGCACCGGCGAGCTCGATGGAAGCAGGGATAACGGAAAAACCGGGACGGATCTTCATGATGGCTTTCCTGATATCGCTTGGTTCGCCCAGCATTTCTTTCTTCAGCTCAGTGTAAAGGTTATGCTCAGGTTCATCTTCAATACCGAGCGATTGCGACAAATTAGCCTGCGGATCAGCATCGATCAAAAGCACATTTTTTCCCGTTCTCTGTAAAGCGGCAGCCAGATTGATAGTGGTAGTGGTTTTGCCCGAGCCGCCTTTTTGAATAGCAATGGAGATAATTGACATTGGTTTACATTTTTAATTTTTGGGTATAATACAATCTGCGAAAGATGATCGATTCCATCTTTCTTATGATATTGTTTCTGGTATTGAGTAAGCTTTACGGTGTCATGCGCAGCATGAACCGGAGGAATTATTATTCAACGAGTAAGGCGGATCAATGTGAAGATACTCGAAATTGGATATCCCGATTAATCAAGTTATTCACGATGTTAAAAACTAAGTTAATAACTATTCTACCGTCGAAACCAGATATCATTTTTTCTCCAGCACCAGCACGATCTTGTTGAAATCCGACGATGCATTGATGATCTTCTTGAAGGTTTCGTATTGACTGAGGGGATAATCCGTTTTATGATACTCTTCCATGATATGAACGGAAAGCGTATTTCCTTTTTGTTCATAAGAAGATACAAAGCCCATGGTGAGCTCGCCATTTTCGCGGAAGGTCTGGTCTATCTTAACGTCGCCGGGATTTTTTATCGCATATCCATCGGGGATAGTAAGCTGTATCGTCCGCTCCTCGAAATGCGGAAATTCCATGCTTACCGCGAACTGCCTTGGCTTTTCCTGGTACATCTCCACCTGAGGCCCGATCACCATGCCGATCTTGACCAGCAGCTTATTACCTGCCCTTTCCAGCAATTCGGCCGATTTTACCCTGGTGTGCAGGATAAACGGTTTGTCGGCATCTTCAAAGTCCTCGTTCTGTATTTCGGAAGAAAGGATATTCTCCGAATTCACGGTCTGCCTTACGAGCGCTTTCAGGTTCCGCTGCTTTTCATCGTCGGATGCAAAATTGAACCCATCGCGATAGCCCACGGCAGCATAGCCTCCATAGATCATTTTCATATCGATCAGCAGGGTATCCAGCGTAGCGTTGAGACTTAAAGACGATTGCAGGCTGTTGTAAGATTCCTTGTAATCTTCCAGCGCAATGGGTTTTATTTCAGCAATGGCAGTCGTGAAATTACCGATGGAAGTGCCTTTGCAGAACAAGGCATTACCCACTCCCCAGGACGGAAGTATCCAGGGATAGCGGAAATCCGCTCTTGTGGGAGCAAGATATTTATCCTCTGCAGGAAAATAAAAAAGCGGGTAATCGCAGTTGTTCCAGTTCTCGAAACCCTTGTCGAGGATGAAATTATTGCGGTTGCCGGCCAGCACGAACTGATAATTGACGCCGAGGTTCTGAAATATAGCGCCGTACAAACGCATGGCCCCCGGCGTGCTGCTTATTTTGTTCTTGAGGATCTTTTCTATATTGCCTGCATCATCGCTGCCGAGATCATCGCGGGTGGCGATATTTTTCTTGATATAATTTTCAACCGCCCTGATCTTGCCTGGTTCATCGCCGATCTTATCCCATTTATTATCCCTGACCAGGTCGGCCACCCTTTTCAGCTCCTTTTCATTGTAGGAAGTATAAAGCGTATATATTCTTTTGGCCAGATCGTTCCAGGTAAACAGGCGCTCGCCCTGGCGCGTGGCATTATTATAGGAAAGCTTATACTCGAACCTTCCGAGATTCACTTCATACGAAGCATATTTTTCACGCTCGGCGCCGGCAATCTCTTTCAGGCTGCAGTGTATGATCTTTTTTCCATTGAGCACGGTATCCGTATCGAGCGGACTGCAGTTATAAGGCTTTACCTCGAACTGCAGCCTTTCCGGTGCAATGATGTCGAAACTGCTCTCCAATACCGGGAACATGCTTTGTACAACCTCTCTTCCGAAATAGGAAACCTGCCGCTTGGTGGTATAGAAGAATTCTATCTCCGATCCTTTCTCCAGCCCTTCCATCGCAAATATCTTGTACACGTTGTCGTCCTCTTCCTTGAGATCCTTGATATTGCTCTTGTCCAGCTCGATGATCTTTCCGCTTGGCTGAATGCTGCGCGCCTTTACGTCGATCATATCGGCATTTCCGTTCATGCCGAGATAGATCTTGTTGAAATATTCTATTCCCCTGTCGTCATTTACGCGGATGATCTTGTGCAGCGTATAATATTCCCCGATCTCATCCTTTCCCTCATCGGCATACTCTACCCTTCTTTTGTCGAGCAGCACTACGGCAGATTCATTGTTGTATTTCGGATCGAGCTTGTGAATTACCGGCTTCTCGGCCCATTGCTCGGTTTCTATTTTAGGAAGCTGGCTGTATGCTGAGGAAGATAACAGGATGATGCCTAAAAAAAATCTTGCGGTTTTTTTCATGAGGGATTAATTTTTTGCAATGCTGACGGTTTCTTTATACAAGGGGAAAAGGTTCTCCAGCACTTTATTCCAGGCCTCGAACTGGTCGGCCTGGAGCAGGAGATGGTCGTTATCGAATTCCTGGGTAAGAATGAGCTGGTTTCCTTTCTGTTCATAGCTCAGATCAAAGCCCCACACTGCATTGTGAAAGGACTTGCCCTGCGGCATATAGCTTACCTTGTAACCTTCGGGGATATTCAGTATGATAACGTATTTTTTTACCGACTTGAAATTATAGGCAATAGGCATTTTCCTTTTCGGATAATCGATCTCTTCATGCACATAGAACTTGAACAGGTTGAGGTTGAGATACCATTCATTGCCTATTTTCTTGGCATAATCGGGAAGATGAAAGCTTCCTTCCAGCATCATCCGGTTGGGATCGCCGGTATCGCCAATGCGAAAAGTATCGAGATGGAATTTATTGGAGCCGCGACTGAACTCATCCTTCATGTCCTGCTGCTGGTTGTTCCGGTTGGCATACATCAGGTCGCCATGCTCGCTCATGGCATAGTAGCCGCTGAAATATCTTTTTATTTTTCCGGTGATGCCGTTCTCGCCGAGCTCCATCCAGGTGCTGTCGATAAGCATATTGCTGGTTTTATCGGGAACAGGCACTTTGAGGATCTTGTATTCTTTTTCATTGACGGAGATCATGGCTTCCTTATCCTGTATACCATAAGAAGGCGTTCCGAAAACGCAGGTAGGATCGGTTCCATCTAAAAAAATATATTTTCCGTTGAGGCGGATGGTGCAGATCATGTGGTTGCTCACCAGGGGCAGCGGCAGCCGGCTGAACTCATAAGGCAGGTTGCGCGTGCCGATCCAGGTATAATAGGCTTCAACGCCTGCCGCCTTCATCATGGTAGTGAGTATGCTGCTCATGTCCTTGCAATCGCCGAAACGGCGGCTGCATACCAGGTTGGCATCTCTCGGAATAAATCCTTCCATGCCTTCTTCAAAAGCAACATACTTGATCTGCTTCTGCACCCAGGAGTAGATTGCCCTGGCCTTGCTTTCGGGATCGGAAAGCCTGGCAGTAAGTGAATCCACGATATGCTTCAGCTCCGGCTTGATTTCCGTATTGATCGATTTTACAAAACCATAGCTCAGCCTGTACAGATCATCCAGGTTGGACAAATAGGAGATGGTATTCCCCTTTTCATCCTTATAGCTGTCTATATAAAAGATCAGGTGCGTGGCATACCAGGCATTGTCGGGCGCATCGCCATACCTTTTTTCAGACGGACAGTTTTTGTACCGGAACGTATATACATTCTCGTGATGCCTGCTTTCGGTAGTGATCTCAACGCGGGCAGTATCCAATCCCATCAAACAATATTTCAACGAAAGGTCTTTGGGAAAGGTGATCCTGAGCTCGCTGTTGAGCACAGGAAGATAACTGGCGAAATAATAAGGCGAGAGCAGATGCGGATTTTTATTGATGCGCGATACTTTCAGGTTGCCGACCGCCCCCGGCCCCACTGCGGGAAAATCGAATGTCGTTTCCTTTACGTCGTCATAAAACACAAATCCGGCCTTGCTGGCGCTGGTCTTGAATTCATTTACTTTGAGCTTTTTGTCTTCTGCAGTATGCGTGTATGCCTCATAAGCCACAAGCTGCTGGAAATCGCTATGGAAAAAACCGTAACGGCTCATGTATGCTGCCGCCTGTGCGGAGAGATATTGTATCTGCTGCGATTCCTCGCTTTCCACATAAGGCTGCCCGTCGCGGATGCTGATATCGTAATGCAGCGATTTATTCAGGATCACTGCTTCTTCGCCGGGGAACTGCTTTTTGATCTCATCAAGCCGGGGCTGCGCTGAACAAACAGCAACACAAGATCCGATGAGTAAAAATATGCTGTAAAGATGTTTCATTTTTTTACCGCTACAAGTTTTCCATAATAATATTCCCTGGTTTCGCTGAGCTTGCCATTGTCGTCATAATATTTCACCAGCCCGTGATAATTGCCGTTCAAAAAATGGCATTCTTTTTTCAGGATTCCTTTTTCATTGTATTCACGGCAAAGGCCGCTGGCATTATCCTGCTCGTAATTGTAATCCGATTTTATTTTTCCATTGGAAAAATATTCTTTGAGCGGGCCCTGGGTGTTGCCGTATTCATAATTGGCGGCATAGCGAACCTGGCCGTTGGGATAATACATGATATCGGGCCCGTTCAGCGTACCGTCGGCATAAGCCCATTCGCCGGATACTTTTCCATTAGGGAAAAAAGTTTTGACCTTGCCATTGCCCGATGGGATCGGGATCTCCGCAACAGGTTTTCCATTGTTGTCGGGATAGGCATAAGCCACCGGATCGCCTTCATCATACCGCATCTGGTAAATGAGGCTGCCATCAAGATCATATTTACTCAACACACCATCCCGCTCGCCGTCCTTATGATTAACCACGCGGTCTGTTCCGCCGTTTTCATAATAATCCACCCGCTTGCCGTTCATTTGATCATTATCGAATTCGATGGTATGGGATAATTTATTGCCTTCAAAATAATATTTCCAGGTTCCTGTTCTCTTGCCCAGGCGGTATTGCCCTTCGATGCTTTTGGTTCCCCCGTAATTGAAACTGATATAGGAACTATCTTTCAATCCTTTTTTATAGAACTGGATGCTTTCGATGGAGCCGTCGAAATAATAGGTGGTATAAGCGCCGTCGAAGTCGCCGTTCACATAATTCGCTTCCGTCATTTTTTTGCCATTAGGATAAAGCAGGACGAATTTGCCCGTTCCCCGGGGAAATGAATCGCGGATCAGCTCTTTTCCGGTGCTGTCGTACTGGATCATTTCTTCCAGCCATCCGTGGCGGTATCTCTGTTCGACGCTCTTTCTGCCTCCCGGCAGGTATTCTTCGCGATAGCCATCCAGATCATTGTTCAGATAATAAGAGCGGCTGCTGAGATTGCCCAGCTCATCATAATTCAGCCATTCTCCCTGCGCCTGGTCGTCCTGGTACCATCCTTCCGATTCGATTTTGCCGTTGGCATAATAGCTGGCATAATATCCGTTCTTGGCGCCTTCGGACATAGCGATTTCTGATTTTTTGTTTCCATTACGGTGATAGGTAACCGAAGGGCCGCTTTGTACGCCATTGTTATATTCATCTGTTTCGCTGATCCTGCCGGAAGGATAAAAATAGGTTGCAGTGCCTATATCATTGCCCTTTTCATTATATACATGATGCGATTTTTTTGAACCGTCGGGATTGTAGAATATCATATCGATCTTTTTATCCCGGAGTTCGGAAGCATCAATCTGCTTTCCCGATTTATCGAAAGCTTTGGCGGAAATCAGGGCATCATTGTCGAATACCAGCCGGGAATACAGTTTCCCGTCTTTGTCGTAATACAAAGCCTCTCCATCCACTTTTCCTTTTTTATAATTAAGTGTTGTCAAAAGCTGGCCATTATCGTGGTATTCTGTATAAGTGCCTTCCATCTTGCCATTAACCATCGTGTATTTGGTTTTCAGCTTGCCGTTCTCATGATAGCTTTTCCATTCGCCGGAGGCATTGTCTTTCGTGAACTGTCCTTCGGAAGAAAGCACGCCGTTGTCGTAATAAGATTTGTATGGGCCCTGTATAACGCCCTGTTCATACTGGCTGATCTCTTTAAGCCGGCCGTTCATATAATAGGCCATATAGTTGCCGTTGCGCAGATCGTTCGAATAGTTGCTGATGAAATGAACGGCGCCATTGGAATAATATTCTTTTCTTTCGCCGTCGAGCTTTCCCATTTTATAGCCGGCAACGACCTTGGGAGTGCCTACCCAGTAATAGCTGGTGCTGATGCCGTTGGCCTGGTCTGCGATATATGTTTCATGGGAAGATACCAGTCCGTTCTCGAAATAGAATTCCGCTTCGCCCTCGAGCTTGCCGTTGCGGTAATGTTCTTTTCCTTTCACTGATCCGTTGGCATAATAGTAAACCCATTCGCCATCCCGCTGCCCGCTTTCATTAAAGCTTCCGGTGGCTTTCAGGTTGCCTGCGGGAAAATAAAATTCCCATGGGCCGGCAAAGGTTTTGCCATTCAGCCTGCCTTTTCCTGCAAGACTGCCATCTTCAAAATAATATTGGATGGCCTGGTTGTCTCTTTTGGTATATTGCAATTCGCGCGTGCTGCGGATCTTGTCGAAATAATTGCCTGCATCGCTGAGCAGCTCCTGGATTCCTTTTTTATTTTTCTTGATATAATTCTGGATGATGGGAAGATCGACGTGCGCAAAGATATGGTTGATGAAAAGCTCGAACTTTCCGTCGCTGAAAACATGCTTGTAATAAGGGAGATAATACTGGATCCAGAAATCCTTGTCCGGTTCCCTGTACTCCAGTTTTTCAAAAACAACCTGTATCTGTCTCGAAATAGGATCATCGATTGAAGTGAGCGGCTTATATGCTTTTTCCAGTGCTATTCGCGATAAGATGATCTCTTCAACCAATGCATAGCTGTCGCCTGCCGGTTCCTTTCGTTTGTTTTTGAATTCAAGAATATCGTCCTTGCTTTTGGCAATGGCATCGAGCAGGCTGATGGACTTTGCGCTGTATTTGCCTTCCGGGCTCATGAGCAGGTAACCGGTAAAGCTGAGAAAGGCCGGAACGATCTTTCCCTGGCGGAGCGCTGCAAGGCCAAGCTGAAAATGCGCGCTGTACATATACGGATTCAGCATCAATGACTGTTTGAACAGCTCTTCCGCTTCTGCAGGTTTATCCATGGTGAGGTAAACAACCCCTTTGTTGAAAGGAAGCAGGGAATAGGCCGGATATTTTCGCATGGCCGTATCAAAAACACGAAGCGCTTTTTCAGACTGGCCTATGTCGTTAAGCAGGTTGCCGTACTCGTTATACAGTTCGGGTTCGTACTCGCGCTGGGATTTCAGCGCCAGTCCTTCTTCACAATATTGGATGGCCCGGGTATACTGGCTGTCGGCCTCGGCAGTATAGGCCCTTTCAAAAAGCGATAGAACATAATTGGTATCGCTGCGGCTGATCTGATCATAGAGGGCCAGGGCTTTTTTATACTCGCCGGAATCGTGGAGCTGAACAGCCTGCCGGATCAATTCGCCTGAATTGACCGGCTTTATATGTTGTGCAGATGAAACAGAAAACAGACCAAGCAGGAAAAACAGTACGATCGAAACAAACTTCATACGGTGCTCAGGTTAAGGGTAAGTGAAAATAACAGATTTTCTTATTAAAACGCAGGAATGGGGATTCTGCATATAAAAAGGATCGATTTTTTAGGAGAATTAATAAATAAAAAAGGTTCCGGAACATAAACCGGAACCTTTTGACGAAGAAAACAACCTCAGCTTATTGGAAATTGATCTTTTTGCTGCCCAGCAGGGTAACCAGTAAGGCGGTGGATACAAAGCTGGTAAGGGTAAGCAGGGCCGAAAAATCATAATGCGCTTTCTGGAAAAGATGAAAGCTTACAATACCGGTGATTATTATCGTGATCAGCATCGGAATGGTGAATAAAGTTTTCATTGTTATGTGTTTTAAAATGTTATTCAGGATTGTTGTGATAGTAAGACCCGGGAGGAGCATTAAAGTTTCCTAAGGAAGCGTTAAAGCATTTAAAAATGCCACGAACTGGTAATGCTAAGCATTTTGGCAGGTCGCCAGGCTTTTGTATTTTCAGGCAAATGAAAACAGTTAGTCCCTCTCCTGCGCAGGTATTAAAAAAAGTATTCGGCTATGACAGCTTCAGGAATAACCAGCAGGAGATCATCGAGCATGTACTGAGTGGAAAGGATGCCCTGGTGCTGATGCCTACAGGCGGAGGTAAAAGCCTTTGTTACCAGATCCCCGCGCTTTGCCTGCCGGGACTGACCGTTGTGGTGAGCCCCCTGATCGCATTGATGAAAGACCAGGTAGATGGACTGAAGCTGAACGGCATTCCCGCTGCTTTTCTCAACAGCAGCCTGTACGGGAATGAACAGTCAGCGGTGATGCACCAGTTGCGGAACAATGAGCTGAAGCTTTTATATATAGCGCCTGAGCGGCTGATGGGCAATGAAACCTATTTCATCAATTTCCTTCGCAGCATCGATATTTCCCTGTTTGCCATCGATGAAGCGCATTGCATTTCGCAATGGGGCCATGATTTCAGGCCCGATTACCTGGTGCTTGGTCAGCTCAAGGAGCAGTTTCCGGAAACTCCCATCATTGCGCTTACTGCA
>CAYYZJ010000933.1:0-2565 GCA_964475615.1 uncultured Flavitalea sp.
GACTGGATCCAGGTTTTATAGGTATTCCAGATGATGGTTTCGCTGGTGGGACGAACGATCAGCTCTTCTTCCAGCCTGGCTTCCGGGTCAACTATTATTCCTTCCAACGGATCGCTCTTGAGCCGGTAATGGGTTACCACAGCGCATTCCTTGGCAAAGCCTTCCACATGGGCAGCCTCGCGGCTGAGAAAGCTTTTCGGAATGAAGAGCGGGAAATAAGCGTTCACATGACCGCTGTCCTTGAACATCAGATCCAGTTGATCGCGCATTCTTTCCCATAACGCAAATCCATAAGGCTTAATGACCATGCAGCCCCTGACCGCCGAATAATCGGCCAGGCTGCCTTTGATGACGAGATCATTGTACCACTGCGCATAGTCCTGTTCCCGGCTCGTGACTTCTTTGCTCATAACTGGTTTGATCTTGTTTTTGTTGTGTCTTTTCCGGCCTGAATATTTTAACCGGCCCCTGGTATTTATTTTTGTACCTTTGTACAGAAGCGCAAAAGTAGTAACTTCAGATTGAAAACGCCTAAAGCTTTCGCCATGAAATACCTTTTTTTACTTATTCTCATAGCTGCCTTTTCGAGCTGCTCCGTGTATAAGAACAGCCAGACCCCCGACGATGTATATTACTCGCCCGGAACCCAGAAAGAAGAAGCTTATGCAGCAGCTTCCAATAATAATGACGAATATTACAGCACCGCCAACGACAACTATGTGCGCATGCGCGTGCATGATCCGGATCGCTGGTCTTATTTCGACGATTACAATACCGACTACTATGGCGGCTATGCCGCACTGGCTTATGGCAATCCCTACGCATACGGATACGGCCTGGGCTGGGGCTACTCGCCCTGGATCGGTTTCGGTTACTGGAGCCCGTTCAGCTACTGGAACAGCTATTATACCTGGAACAGCTTCTACAATCCCTACTATGGCGGCGTAGTGATCGTGAATCCCAAAATCCCTTCTTCGTATACCTATACCCGTTTGAGAACCTTTAATCCGGCCAGCTATACCAACAATACCTATTACAACGGCAGAAGCAGCACGAACCGAAGCACAAGGTCTTCTTCGTTTACGCCTTACAGTTATTCGCAGACCATTCGCAACAATTACAATAACAGCAACAACAGCACCCGTTCCTACCGGCCGGTATACAACAGGCCTACCAACGATTTTAACCAGCCTACCCGCAGCTATACGCCTTCATTCAGCGGCGGATCGGGAGGAGGCGGAGTAAGATCGGGAGGAGGAGGCGGTGGCATCAGCCGTCCGGGCAGATAATAAAAAATTTTTTACTTGAATATTGAGTGTTGAGTGTTGAATATTTCTGTATTCATATTAAACACTCAATCCTGTTAAACACTCAACATTCAATATTCAACACTCAACACTCAAGTTAAATGAATGCTCATCGGTCTTTTTATGAGCTGCCTGATCTCACAATATGAAATATTTACTTCTCCCTGCGTTTTTAATCTTGTGCCAATCCCTGTCAGCCCAATTGCCGGAAGATGCGCTTAGGTTATCATGGACAGCACCCAGCGGAACCGCACGCCAGCAAGCCATCGGCGGCGCCATGGGATCATTGGGCGGAGAGATCTCTTCCATTTTTGTGAACCCCGCGGGACTGGGCATGTACAAAACGCGTGAACTGGTGATCAGTCCCGGTTTCCGTTTTCAAACCGATAAAAGCGACTATCGCGGAACCAATACCTCGGGCAGCTCTGCCAGCAATTTCAATCTGGGCAGTTCGGGACTGGTTATCGGCTACTCCGGACGCGGCGGCAACAGCGGAGCCTTCAGCATTGCCGTTAACCGCACGGCCAGTTTTAACAGCAATACTTTTTACCGTGGCAGCAACGATTACAGTTCTTTTTCGGAACAATATGCTGAAGAGTTTGCCAATGTAAATGCCCAATACGGATATTCCATCAATGATGCCATCAACGCTCCCGATGTTTCTTACGGCACGCGCATGGCGCTTTATTCATTTCTTGTAGATACCGCCACTATCGGCGGCTCATTGCAGGTGATCGGGCAGCCGCAGAAAGTGCTGGCAGCAGGCGGATCGCTGGATCAATTGTACAACAGCCGGACAACAGGAGGCGTTACCGAAATAGCGCTGGGCTTTGCAGGCAACATGCGCGACAAATGGCTGTTCGGAGGCAGCATCGGCTTCCCGATCGTAAGCTATACCCGCGATCTCAGCTTCACCGAAACCGATGCCAGCGGCGACGGCAATAATGATTTCGCTTCCTCAACATATACCGAACACTATACCACCAAAGGCGTAGGCGTGAATGCCAAGCTGGGGGTGATCTTCAAACCCGTGAATGCCTGGCGCGTGGGACTGGCCATCCATACTCCCAGCCTTTGCGCGCTGAAAGACAGGATCAGCGCATCCATGACCACGAATACGGAAAACTATGCGCACGAGGTTTCGATCAGCTCCGCCGAGCTTGACCAGGGAACCGGCACTTATCCCGGCGAAGTGAGCTATGACCTCAGCACTCCCTGGAAATTCATTGCCAGCGCTTCGTATATATTTGGCAGTGAG
>CAYYZJ010000934.1:0-3505 GCA_964475615.1 uncultured Flavitalea sp.
GGGCAAATCCTGGTTCTCGGTTCCCAGCCCATAAGTAACCCAGGAACCGATGCTTGGCCTTCCCAGTCTCGGCGAGCCGGTATGCACCAGCAACTGTGCAGGGGCATGATTGAACTGGTCGGTGGTGACTGCTTTCAAAAAGCTCACTTCATCCACGATCGTGGAAAAATGGGGGAGATGATCGGAAACCCAGGCGCCGCTTCCGCCGCGTTGTTTGAATGTTGCCTGGGGGCCCAGCATTTTGGGAACGCCGCGGATAAAGGCAAAGCGCTTGCCTTCGAGCAGCGACTGCGGGCAATCCTGCCCGTTCAGCTTCATGAGCTCCGGTTTATAATCGAAGAGCTCGAGCTGTGAAGGAGCGCCGGCCATGTGCAGGTAGATCACCGATTTTGCTTTGCCGGGAAACATGGGCAACTTGGGCGCCAGTGGATGCGCCGGGTCAAACAGCGTATTGGCGGCACCGTTAGATTGGCCGAACCGGCATCCTGCAAATAAAGATCCCAGGGCAAGAGCGCCGAAGCCCATGGCGCTTTCTTTCAGGAAATGCCTGCGGGTAACAAAATGCAGGGCTTTTTCATTGGCTTCCTTAACGAGCCGTTGATTATGGAGTTCCTTCTGGGTCATCTGATTTGATTTTTGTCTGTCTGTCTGAACTGGGATTAATGGGATGTGTGGGATTTATGGGAAGGGATATTTCACCACTCTATTGATTTATTTTATCAATTTCCCAAACATCCCATTAATCCCATAAATCCCAGTTCAGACTAATTCTTCGTAATTAATTCATCCATATTCAGCATGGCATTGGCTACTACCACCAATGCAGCCGTTTCCGGATTATTGTGTTCATTCATTTCGCCGATCATTTCACAGGTCTTGTCCTTGTCGTTCCTGAATTTATTCAGCGCTTTGAAATACAGTTTTTCCAGTGCTTCCAGGCTTTTGGATGCTATCGGCTTGTATAAAGCCATCTCGTATCCTTTGCTGATCTGTTGTTTCAGATCATTGCCTCCTTCCTGCTGCATGCGATAGGCGAACTCCCTGGCAGTCTGCATAAAGGCTTCATCATTGAGCGTAACCAGGGCCTGCAGCGGCGTGTTGGTGCGGATCCTTCTTGCCGCGCATACTTCTCTGCCAACGCCGTCAAAAGTGATCATGGATGGATAAGGAGCCGTCCTCTTCCAGTACGTGTATACAGCCCGGCGATAGCGGTCTTCTCCTTTGCTTATGACCCAATCCTGGCTATTCCAGGGCGAGCGCCAGATGCCTTCCGGCTGATAGGGCATTACGCCGGGGCCATACATTTTTTCGCTCATGAGGCCGCTGACCGCCAGCGCCTGGTCGCGTATCTGTTCTGCGTTTAACCTTACCCGTGAGCTTCTTGCATATAATTTATTGAAAGGATCTTTTTCCTGCAGCTCCGGATTCGTTTTTGAATCCTGCCTGTAGGTGGCGGACATCACGATTTCTTTGAGCAGCTTTTTTATGCTCCAGCGGTAATCGTTCATGAATTTCCAGGAAAGATAATCCAGCAGTTCTCTATGCGTCGGCGGTGCACCTTGCGTGCCCATATCTTCCAGCGTTTCCACCAAACCCGTTCCGAACACCTGTTCCCATAAACGGTTCACCATGGTTCTTGCGGTAAGCGGGTTTTGTTTGCTGGTCATCCACATAGCCAGGCCAAGCCGGTTGCGCGGGGCATTGGCCGGGAATGCATTAAGCGAATGCGGGGTTGCCGGTTTCACTTCCTTGCCTTTAACGAGCCAGTTGCCTCTTTCAAAAACATGCGTGCTGCGGTGCATGTCGGCATCGTTGTCCATCATGACCGGAGTGGCAGGCGTGCTGGCCGTTGCGAGTTTCCAGAACAGTTTTTTGTTGGCCTCGTATCCGGGTTTTCCTTTGCCCGGGAACTGCTGTGTAAAATGAAACCAGTCGAACTGCATGCCACTCTGGTCGGGCTTTTTGAGTGAAGGATTTTCATAGCTGAACCAGATATCATGAATGCCGGTCTGGCGCGGAAAATCGATGCTGGTCATCTGCCAGTCTTTGGTGGTATCTTCCTTTACTGTTGCAATCACGGGGCCGTCGGGTTTATCGAGATGGATCTTCCAGGTTCCGTTCTTCGTCCAGCAGTAATAGCGGTAAATGAGATGATCGCAGTTCTGCAGGTCAACCTGTTTTAGCCTGGCCGATGCATGGTTGCGGAAGATGAGCCATTTGGTATCTGCCAGTTCGCTGTTGGTAAACTGGTCTGCAGTAAGCGAATTGATGGAAGGCTGCCAGGTACGCAGAAAACGGTTGATCTCCTTTGCCCTTTGAGGCGAGGATTGCAATCGCACCCAGGTTGTCAATGAATCGAGCTCCTGTTTCAGTGTATCGTTGAATGTTCTCAGCAGCGGATAGTCGGCATAAGTGTCTTCATCGCGGGTATCGTTAAAGAAGGCCATGAACTGGTAGTACTCATCGTGCGTAAAAGGATCGTAGGGATGGCTATGGCATTGCACGCAGGCAAAAGTGGTTCCCAGCAGGGCTTCCCAGGTAGTGTTCACACGGTCAAGTATAGCCGCAGTGCGGAATTCTTCATTGTCGGTGCCGCCTTCGTCATTGGTCATGGTGTTGCGGTGAAAGGCTGTGGCGATATACTGGGCGTCGGAGGGATTGGGAAGCAGGTCGCCGGCGAGCTGTTCGGTAAGGAAACTATCGTAAGGTTCGTCTTTATTGAAAGCTTGGATCAGCCAGTCGCGGTAACGCCAGATATTGCGGCTGTCGTCTCTTTCATATCCTTTGGTATCGGCATATCTGGCCAGGTCCATCCACATGGCAGCCCAGCGTTCTCCGTAATGCGGGGAGGCAAGCAGGCTGTCGACCAGCTCTTCGTAAGCTTTTTCGCTGTTATCGTTCAAAAATTTAGTGGCCAGTCTTTCCGGAGCAGGCATGCCGATAAGATCCAGGCTGAGCCTCCGCAGCAATGTGGGTTTATCAGCCTGGGGGGAAAGGCTCAGCTTTTCCTGCTGGAGTTTATCATAAATAAAATAGTCGACATCGTTTTTTATCCAGTCTGTTTTGGCAGGGATCAATCCGAACAGCGAGCCCTCCGGCTTTGGCGGTTCAACGGGTTTTACCGGAACATAGGCCCAGTGATCGCCCCATACGGCGCCTTCCCTGATCCAGCGTTTTAAAATGCCGATCTCTTCATCTGACAAAGGCTCATGCTTGTAGGGCATACGCTCTTCCGGGTCTTTATTGACAATCCGCCTGATGAGCTCGCTGTGGTCGGGATCGCCGGGAATGATGGCAGGCTTGCCCGATTCTGTTTTTGCCAGCGCTTCCGAGCGGAACAATACGCTGAATCCTCCCTTGCGCTTTACTCCGCCATGGCAGGAGATGCATTTTTTATTGAAAATGGGCTTTACCTGGGCGCTGAAGTCGACCGGCTTGCGATGAGAGCTAAAAGTAAATCCCAGCACAATGAGGACAAGCACCGTAAGCACCAACCATTTTTTAT
>CAYYZJ010000935.1:0-1850 GCA_964475615.1 uncultured Flavitalea sp.
CAGATCATAGCAGTGGTCAATTTCCCGCCCAGGCAGATCGCCGATTTTTTCAGCGAATGCCTGGTGCTCGGCGTGTATACCGATAAAAAAGAAGTAGTTTTACTGAAGCCCGACAAGCCCGTGGAAAACGGATGGAAGATCGGGTAGGTTAACCAGTTTGTTTCATGCAGGAGCAGTCTGCGATATATTATCAGTCGCCACTCGGGCTTCTCCGGATTGCCGGAACGGAACAGTATATCAGCGAGATCCTGTTCATCGACAATATCGAAAGGCCGCCGGATAATCATAAAAAGAAATATTTCCCGGTGATGATCCAATGTGTGGAGCAGCTCATCCAGTATTTTCAGGGCGAGCGGAGATCGTTTGAATTCCCCATCAACCAGGAAGGCACTGAATTCCAGAAAAGGGTATGGAATGAGCTGATGGGAATTCCTTTCGGCAAGACCATCAGCTATCTCGAACTATCGAGGCGCCTCGGCGACACCAAGGTCATCCGGGCCGCAGCCGCCGCCAATGGAAAAAACAATATCGTGATCGTAGTGCCCTGTCACCGCGTTATCGGATCAAAGAATGATCTGGTAGGCTATGGAGGCGGGCTCTGGAGAAAGAAATGGCTGCTGGAGCATGAGGCCAAGATCAAGTATGGGATACAGACATTGTTTTGAGTGAGTGTAGTTATCTATCATCACCCACTAGCCACTCTCCTTCAAGGCAATTGATTCGCCAGCCGCTTCATCTGTATTTCCGCTGCTTTTGCCGCATAGCTCACATTCACCAGCAGGTAACCGGCATTCTCGAAACTCTGCTGCGCATTTTTTACATCCACGATGGTGGCCTGCCTGTACTGGAATTTCAGCAGTACCAGGTCGAGCAGTTTTTTAGATAGATCGTAATTCGTCTTGGCGGTTTCCAGCTGCTGCAGATTATTATTATAAGCCTGCCAGCTCTTCACTGCATTGGAAGTATAATTGAGCATCAGCGTATCTTTCTGCAATCCGGCATTTTTAATATTGATGCCGGCTATCTCCTGCTGCTTGCGGAAAATATTGCCATTAAAAATAGGGATGCCGAGCGAAACGCTGGCAAAAGGGCCATAGCTCTGGTTGAGCAGCGAAAAGCCTGCAGCATTTTTCGTTCTGCTGAAATTATACCCCGTAGTAAATCCCAGCGAAGGATAGCGTTGCGCTGCTGTTTCCTTTTCGATGAACTGATAGATGCTGATCTGCTGGTCGGCCGCAACGATATCGGGATTTTGGGCAATGGCATTGATAATGGAATCGAGCTGAACGCTTTTGTCAACTATAATGGTATCGCTGATGATAACCGTTGAATCGGGTTTCAGCGTAAGCAAAGTAAGCAGATCGGTCTTTCCCTGGTCAATCACGAGCTGCTGCGCCTGCAGGTTCTGTATCTGCGTATTCAGGTCAACCTGCGATTGAAACAGGTCGGCATTATTGGCCATGCCCACGCCCTGCTGCGCTTTAACGATCTCCAGCCTTTGCCGCGATGCGTCGATGGAAGTCTGGAGGGTCTTTGCATAGCTTTGCTGGCGCACGATATCATAATACTTGAGCATCACATTCGAGATCAGCGTCAGCGCCCTCGAGCTGAGCTGCTGCCTGGTCTGCGATTCGATCACGCCCAGCCTCCGCTTGGCATTGGCCACCCGGCCGCCGTTAAAAATGAGCACATTGGCGTTCAGTCCGGCCGACACATTATTGGAGCTGGCATTATTGCTGGTCTTGTTGTTGGCCGGATTGGAATATTCCTGCTTGATGCTGGTCACCTGCTCCTGGTCGGCAACCGATGCATTGACGCTCGGCAATCCGCCGGCAATGCCATAGCTGTTG
>CAYYZJ010000936.1:0-2012 GCA_964475615.1 uncultured Flavitalea sp.
GTCTTCCTGCCCGGCTCATTGATGGAGAATCCTTTTTCGAGAAAAGTGTGCAGGAATTTTTCCGTGAGCAGCAGGATGCGGTTCTGCAGCACAAGATTGCTGATGGGCGATTGCAGATCTGCAGTAAAGATATCATCGAGCAGGCGCCGGTATTCAAAGCTGATGGGCACTTTGTTTACATTGCGCAGCCGATGGCCTGTATATAACATGATATCGAGCAGAATGTCTTTCTTCACACATTTCCTGACAAACTCGGGGCCGAAGAGCACAGCCACCGTTTTCAAACAGGATCCTTTGGAATATGTGAGTTCCAGATCGTAATTGGTGGAAGAAAGAAAAATGCTGCTCCGCTTCGGGCTTCTATCAATAATGCTGTGATTGGGATCGCTTACCTTGAAATAGTCGCTCACCTCAACCTGGTTGAAGCTCAGGTTCAGCCCATAATCATGCGTTTTCTTTCTGAAAAGGAGCAGATCATCCTTCAGGGAAAAATTCAGGATCACATAAGAAATATCGGGATTGATACCGGCGGCATAAATATATCCTTCGCCGAGTTGAGGAGGGATCTCCATCTTTTTTTCAACAACACGCAGCTTCAGCAATCTGGCAAAACCTTTCAGCCAGGTGCGATAATCGTATAAAGGATAAGCGTAGCGAATCAAAACAAAAAACCTGTGCGATTTTTAAATCCCACAGGTCTTCAAGTTAAACAAAATATGCGAAACAGTTATTGTAAAATGATGAGCTGATTTAAAACGTTCTTGCCATTGGCAGTCAATTTTGCCAGATAAGCGCCTGCAGCCAGCCGGCCTCCTTTGGCAACAGCTATGGACTGGCGGCCGCTCAGGATCTGCCAGCCGGTTTCATTTAATTTTTTACCGGAAAGATCGAATATCTCCAGCCTGGCATTGTTCAACACTTTACCCGATTCCACGAACAGGCTATTGTTCTGCACAACCGTAGGAAATATTCTTACTCCGTCGAAATCGTCATTGATCATACGGATGACATCTGAATATGCCTGGTGTCCGCTTCTGTCTGCAATGGCCAGTCTATAGTAAGATGTTCCGGGAAGCGGCGATCTATCAGTATAGGAATAAACGAGCTCATAAGCATTCGTTGAATCGGTAAGCTGGGTCTGAATCTGCGCAATATCCTGGAAAGAAAACCCGTCGCTGCTTCGCTGTACCACAAAATGATCGGTATTCCTTTCCATCATGGTCTTCCAGTCGAGCAATACGGTATGGGTGGGAAGCATCTGTCCGCTGAACTGCGAAAGCGTTACAGGCAGGATGGTACCGCCGGATAAATTAAAGCTGAGCCTGTTCTGTCCGCCGTTTTCATAATATTCCAGCACCATATTGTAAGTGCCGCTGGCCAGGGTAGCGTTATAGGTAGTGGTAGCGTAAGACTGGTCTTGCCATTTATTGATCACCCAGGTGGAGCCGCCGTCGAGGCTGAGGCGGTATCCGTCATCGCCGCCTACCACGAATTTATAAGTTCCATTGGTGATCACCTGCTGCAGGCGATAGCGTGCGCTGAACTGGTTAGTGGTCACCGGGCAGTCGCTGGTGGCATAGTTAACATTATCTCCTCCAAAGCCTTCATCGAAATTTGGCGACACCGCGCTGCCTTCGGTTATATGACCCTTATACATATCGAAGTTCATGCCCGAGTACAGGTATCCCGCCCATACATTGTTTGTTCCGTAAACGGAAGGATCGCCGCTTCCGGCGCAAACGGTTTGCAGGTTGAAGGATACACGGTTATTAACTCCGTTCTCATAGTATTCCAGCACCATATTATATGTGCCGTTGAGATGAACGGTATACGTATAGGTTGTATAGCCCTGATCGTTCCAGTGATTGATGACCCAGGTAGATCCGCCGTCGAGGCTCAGGCGGATGCCGTCATCGCCGCCTACTGTAAATAAATAATTGCCGTCTGCAAAGGTTTTGGTCAGCTTATACCTTACGCTGAACGTTTCGGTATAAACCGTACAGCCATTGGTA
>CAYYZJ010000937.1:0-8345 GCA_964475615.1 uncultured Flavitalea sp.
ATTAAAGCCGTAAAAATAATAGAATTAAAAAATATGAACAGAGATACTGATAAGGCTGTATTCTGTTAATGAAATCAAAAATACGTAGAAAAGCGAGGAACAGCCTGTGGCTCCGATTCTACAGGTTTCCACAAAATAAAACGTGAATAAAAAATATCGATTATTTTTTTAGTAATGGCATAGTTGTTGGTTCAGTAGCGAAAGAAACACCATTTTATTAAGCAAATCAAAAAATCAATTTATGAAAAAACTGTTATTGGGTCTTGCAGTAGTATTGCCGGCAGCAATGGTACTTGCAACTAAAGATGTGCAGAGAACCACAAACAAAGTTAACGGACATGCTTATGTGTACAAGGCAACCGATACCGTGCCTAAGGACACCAGCAAAAAGGATACGTCGAAATTGCGTTAACTGACCTCTCTGACCGGCTAATGCCGGATAATAAAGCCTCGCATCCCTGCGGGGCGTTATTATTTCCGGGAAAACCAATGGCATACTTATTGGGTTATTCAAGATGATAAACGATTATTAGAAAAATGTAAAATCGGTTTTTATGAAAAAGTTTTTATTGGGATGTGCAGTAATGTTGCCGGTGGCAATAGTGCTTGCGACGAAGGATGTGCAGCGTGCAGCCAACGCTTCATCAGGCTATTCTTATGTTCATAAATCTACGGATACTGTTCCCGGCAAGGATACCAGTTCCTGGCCGAAGAAAGATACCAGCTCATGGCCGAAAAAGGATACATCAAAGCCATATTAATGCGGCATCATGATGAGAATAGTTTATGATAATGCTCCGGTTTTTTACCGGAGCATTATTGCATTTGTACCGCAGCCACCGGCATTCACTCTTGAAGGAAATCACTAACTTTCCGCCCTAATGGCAACTTATGAGTAAACAACACGCTCCTGAACTATGTGTTTCTTCAGAGATCGGACGCCTGCGGCGATTGCTCGTTCACAGCCCCGACAGCGGACTGGGCAAGGTGGTTCCTTCCAAGGCGCAGGACTGGTTGTTTGAAGACATTGTGCATCTCGACACCATCCGCAAAAAAGAATATGATTATTACACCAAGCTCCTGCTGTATTTTCTGGATCCGGAAAAAATCAAAGGAAGATTGAAAGCGGTCGATGATGAAAAGAACAGGCGCAATTTTTATAAGCCCGGCCATCCTGAATTCTTCAGGTCGGATAAAGTGGTGGAGCTGCAATGGCTGCTGGCCGATATTCTGCATGACCATGAGATAAAGCTCAAGCTGGTGGCTTCTGTTTGCGCCATCGAAGGCTGTTCTTATGATACTCAAAAGGAACTGCTGGAGCTCGATGCCGTTACGCTGGCCAAGATCTTCATCACCGGAAGCATCGAAGGCGACCGCATGCTCTTCTCCCCTATCCCCAATTTCATATTCACCCGCGATATCGGCATCGTGATCAATGAATATGTATTGCTCAACAAGCCCGCTAAAAAGGCAAGAACCCGCGAAGCCCTGCTGGCCAAATATATTTTTTTCAATCATCCTTTATTTAAGGATTACCAGAAAAACATCATCGAGCTGCCCGATACCCATCATCATTTTCTGCTGCCCGCTGCAGGCGACGACAAAAAGGTAACCCTGGAAGGAGGCGATGTGATGGTCATCAGCAAAGATCATGTATTGATCGGCGTTAGTGAGCGAACCAGCATGGAAGCGGCGCATCAGGCCATCAATATTTTGTTTGAAAAAAATATTGTGAAAAAAATTACCATCATCAGGATACCGAAAAAAAGGGATTACATGCATATCGATACCATCTTCACCCAGGTGAAGCGGAACGTATGGATCCTGCTGGGCGTATTTTCCAAAAAAGCGATCAAGCATGAGGATGACGATGCCGTGCAGCGCATTCTCGAAGGAGGAGGGAAAAAAGACGAGAAGCTGAAGATCATCCAGTTCCGCAAAAAGGATATTGATGACCCGAAATATTTCGATAACCTGGAAGACCTGCTCACGGAGATCAGTGAGGA
This sequence comes from uncultured Flavitalea sp., assembly GCA_964475615.1. Lineage (GTDB taxonomy): Bacteria > Bacteroidota > Bacteroidia > Chitinophagales > Chitinophagaceae > Puia. Next base: position 2,007 of record CAYYZJ010000937.1, read on the forward strand.
TGATTTCGACTGCAGCAGCAAGGTGAAGTTCATTTATTCCGGCAACAATGAATTCCCTTTCGATGCAAGAGAGCAATGGACGGATTCCTGCAACCTGCTCGCCTTGAAAGAAGGCGTTGTGCTGGGCTATGACCGGAACGACAAGACCGTAGAAGCTTTTCGTGAAAGCGGCTTCAGCGTCGTGCATGCGCAGGACCTGATCGAAGACTTCGAGGCCGGAAAGATCGATCCCGATGAGCTGGAAGACACATTGATCCTGATGCCTTCGGCAGAACTGTCGAGGGCAAGAGGAGGATTCCATTGCATGAGCATGCCATTGCTGAGGGACGGGATCTGAGCAAGAGGTGGAAGGTGAAAGGTATAGAGCATAAGGCCTTATACCTTTCACCTTCCACCTTCTACCTTAGTTTTATGCAAACCACATCACACATACTAATGATCAAGCCGGTGAATTTCGGCTTTAATGCGGAGACGGCTGTGAATAATGCATTTCAATCGGCAGGAGCGGAACAGGACGCGCAGGAAAAAGCATTGGCCGAATTCAATGGATTTGTTGCGCTGCTTCGGGAAAACGGAGTTGATGTTACGGTTGTTAAAGACAGTCCCGAGCCATATACTCCCGATTCCATTTTTCCGAACAACTGGGTTTCCTTTCATGAAGACGGCACGGTTTGCCTTTATCCCATGTATGCGCCGAACCGCAGGCAGGAGCGCAAGCCTGCAGTGCTGGAGCAGGTTGCTGCAAAATTCAGGATCAACCGGACGATCGATTTCAGCAACTATGAAAAAAATGATCTTTTCCTGGAGGGTACCGGAAGCATGGTGCTTGACCGTGAAAATAAAATTGCTTATGCCTGCCTTTCCCCGCGCACCGACCAAAAACTATTGCAGCTTTTCTGCGACCAGATGGGATACCAGGCCGTTTTTTTTGCTGCAGTCGACGCAGCAGGCCGCGCCATTTATCATACCAATGTAATGATGTGCGTGGCCGACCGCTATGTGGTGATCTGCCAGGATGCAGTTACCAAAAAAGAAGAAAGGCAGAAGCTCTCGGCCGCCATAAAAAAATCAGGAAAAGAAATTATTCCCATCACCCCGGATCAGATGAATCATTTTGCCGGCAATATGCTTCAGGTAAGCAATCAGCAGGATGAAAAATTATTGGTCATGTCCACGCAGGCTTATGAAGCCCTCAAGCCCAAACAGCTAAAAAAGCTGAATGCATTTAACCGCATCATCCATGCCCCGTTAACCACAATAGAGACCAATGGCGGCGGAAGCGCGCGCTGCATGATGGCCGAAGTGTTTTTGCAGCCGGTTTAAAACAGGGAAGACTGCGCATTCAGCAGGTTCACCGGCTTCAGCCCCGCATTACATTTTTCATTGAACTGCTCCACGGCATACCTGCACAGTTCGGGCGAATTGGCTTCTTCATGGTTGTGGATGAAAAAATAGATTTCATCGAGGCCTTTATCCATCCAGGTGCTGATGCGCTCAGCCCATGATGCGATACGGGTAAAATCGGTCGGGTGCAGGTTATTCCCTACAAACCGGATAAAAGCCACCGGTGCAGTGAGCTTCATGTGCAGGCAATCCCTTCTTCCTGAGGTATCGGTGATCACGGCGCCGATGCCGAGCTCGCTGAATATATGAAAGATCTCATCCGATCTTCCGAACCAGTCTTCATGACGAAGCTCCACGCAGGTTTTGAAGTCGCGGGGCAATGATTGCAGGTAACGATGCAGCAGGTCTGCGCGGTTGGGAGCAAAGCGATCGGACAACTGCAGAAAGGAATAACCCAGTCTTGATCCGAAATGCTGCATGTGATCGATGAAGAGATCGGTTGCCTGGTCTGCATTGTTCAATTGCAGTATATGGCTGATGGTATTGGAGAACTTGGGGCAGAACCTGAAATCCTTGTCCGCCAGCGAAGCCCATCTTTCAATGATATTTTTAGGCTGGAGATGATAGAACAGCGTATTCAGCTCGATGCTGTTGAAATGATGCGTATAATGCTGCAGAAAATCTTTTTCCTTTGTTCCTTTTGGATAAAGTTTTCCGATCCAGTCCTTGCGGCCCCACTTGGCGCAGCCCAGGTACAGTTTGGTCTGCCCTTTCTTTTTGTCCTTTAATCCGGTAAACAGCTTTTGGGTCATGCCATCGTCGGGAGGCAAAGAAAAATCGATTTGGCTGATATCGTCCAGTCTTCCGAATTCCATGCCTCAATGATCGAACATTTTTTTCAATCCCTCATCAAAATGCCGCGGTTCATATCCCAGCTCTCTTCTTGCCTTATCAATAATAAATCCGGTATTGAGCGGCCGCATGGCCGGCTGTGAAAAGCTGCCCGCATCCACTTTTTCGATCAGGCTTGCATCCAATCCGAAAAATGCGGCCGTCTTAATCGCCATCTCATAAGGCGCCAGCACCTCTTTTCCCGAAATATGAAAAATGCCACGGGCTTTCTTCTCCAGTATCAGGACAATCCCCATGGCCAGGTCTTCCACATAAGTAGGTGTGCGCACCTGGTCGCTCACTACTTTTATTCTTTCTTTTTTCTCCAGTTTTTCTTTCACCCAATTAATGATATTGCTTCTTGTTCCGCTGATGGCATTTCCGTAAACGAGGCAGGTTCGCACAATGGCCCAGGGTATCTCGCATTCGCTTACCATCGATTCTGCCGTTATTTTCGTATGACCATACCAGTTAACAGCATGAAGTTCATCTTCCTCCCGGTAATTTCCTTTTTCGCCGTCAAACACGAAATCAGTGGAAACATAAATAAAATGACTGCGGTATTGAATTGCGCAGGTCATGGCATTTGATGTTCCGAAAACATTCACTGCAAAACAGGCGTCTTTATTTTGCTCGCACTCATCTACCTGTGTCATGGCAGCGCAATGAATAATCATTTCCGGCGTTTCCGAAAGGGTAAGATCATGCAAATCGAAATCCTCAGTGATATCTATACTATAATATCTATATCCTTCATTCTCCTCAAAAGCAAGCCGCGAAGCGCCCTTGCCTGTTGCAATAACCCGGTGACCTCTCGCTAACAATAATTTTACCAGATGCTGGCCCAATAGTCCATTGGCGCCGGTGATCAATACTTTCATTGCTTTTTGTTGGTCAGCGTGCTGCCGGTATTGCTGAAATCGGGAGTGATCCCCATATTGTAAAAAATAAAGGAATAGATATCGGCGCCGGTCTCGATATTTTTGCTCGTATTGCTGGCCCCATGCCCCGAATTGGTATCGATGCGTATGAGGATGGGATTGCTGCCCTTGTATTCCTCCTGAAGGGTGGCCGCATATTTAAAACTGTGCGCCGGCACCACGCGGTCGTCATGATCGGCTGTAGTGATCAGGATGGCCGGATAGTTCAATCCTTTTTTGATATTGTGCAGCGGCGAATAGGCATAAAGGTTCCTGAAATCGGCAGCGCTGTCGCTGCTCCCGAATTCGGATATCCAGGCGCCGCCGATGGTGAACTTCTGAAAGCGCAGCATGTCCATAACCCCCACCTGCGGAATAGCCACTTTGAACAGGTCGGGGCGCTGGTTGACAACCGCACCGATCAGCAATCCGCCATTCGACCCTCCCTGGATGGCCAGCCTGCTGCTGGATGTATATTTATTCGCGATCAGGTATTGCGCTGCTGCAATAAAATCATCGAACACATTTTGCTTTTTGAAACGCATGCCGGCCTGGTGCCATTTCTCCCCGTATTCGCCGCCGCCGCGCAGGTTGGCCGATGCATATACGCCACCCTGCTCCAGCCAGGGGATCAGCGTCGGGGAAAAATGCGGCTGGATGCTGATATTGAAGCCTCCATAAGCATAGAGCAGCGTAGGATTATGACCATCGAGCCGAATTCCCTTTTTATATACAATGAACATCGGGATCCTGGCGCCGTCCTTACCTGGATAAAACACCTGTTTGGTTTCATAACTGGAAGGGTTAAACGAAATTTCAGGCTGGCGGAATACCGTGCTCCTGCCCGTTGCTATCTCGTACCGGTAAATAGTAGGCGGGAAAGTGAAGGAAGAAAAAACATAGAAAAAGAACTGATCGTCCTTTAATCCGCCGAAGCCGGAGGCAGTGCCCAGCGCCGGCAGGCTGATCTCTTTATTTAATTTTCCATTGGTTTCATATTCATACACCCTGGTAGCCACATCCTTGAGATAGCTGACATATAATTTACCTCCTGCCGTGGAAGCCTCGTCGATGGGTTCTGGCTTTTCGGGAACGATCGTTTTCCAGTTCAATTTATCCGGGTTCAAAGGGTCGACCAGCACGATCTTGCTGTTGGGCGTATTGTCGTTCGTTTGCAGCAAAAAGCGGTCGCCATCATTGTTGATAGGATTGTATTGGTATTTGCCGATCGCCGGAACGACGGGCTTAAACGTCGTGTCGCCTGTTTTTTCTGCGCGATAAAATAAAGCATTCCCTTCGAGCCCGCTGACGGGATCGCTGATATACAGAAAAGCGTATCGCTCATCTTCAGTTGTAAACACGCTCAACAGGCGCTGCGGGTGCGCGGCGTCGCGATACACCAGCCTGTCTTCCTGCTGCGGAGTTCCCGCAACATGAAAATAGACCTGCATGTTCTCGTTCTTCACCGATAATTCCTTTCCTGGTTCAGGCTCGGGAAAGCGGGAATAATAAAATCCGTTGTCGCGCCAGCTTGCTCCTGAAAATTTAACCCAGTTCAGGGTATCGGGAAGGTCCTTGCCGGTGGTCATGTCGCGGACAAAAAAAGTTTGCCAGTCCGATCCGCCTTTGGATAATCCGTACACGGCATAATGTCCGTTCTTCGAGAGGCTGAAAACGGAAAGCCGGGTAGTGCCGTCGGCAGAAAGCGTATTGGGATCGATCACCAGCTCCGGAGTGCCGTTCAATCCTTTTTGCCGGTACAATACCGACTGGTTCTGCAATCCGTCATTCTTATAAAAATAAAAATATTCGCCATTGCGGAATGGCGCCGAATACTTGGGATAATTATATACCTGCTCTATTCTTTTTTTGAGCTGATTGCGGTAAGGGATTTTTTCCAGATAATCGAAAGTGATCCTGTTTTCAGCAGCCGCCCAGGCTTTGGTTTCCGCACTGGTATCATTTTCCAGCCATCGATAAGGATCGGCCACTTTGGTTCCGAAATAATCGTCGAGCTGATCCGTTTTTTTTGCCTGCGGATAGCTGATCGTTTTTTGCTGCGCTTCCGATGCGATGCCAGGCAGGATCAGCAAGATCAGTATGGATATAAACCAGGATTTTCGCATGCGTGTTTTATTTAATGACAAGATAAAGAAAATAAGCTGCTGATGTGCTGCGTTGATAACCAAACAAATCCTTATTTTTGGGACTTGGTTAAGCAAGCTGGACATTTTTCAATGATTCCTGCCCTTATTTGAAGCTTTTAAAAAAAATCGAGAATTTCATTAATGCAACCTAAAGTCACTAAAATCGGCGTACTCACTTCCGGGGGCGATTCACCGGGAATGAATGCAGCAGTGCGCGCCGTTGTTCGTACAGGAATTTATTATGGACTGGAAGTATTCGGCATCATGCGCGGCTATAGCGGAACCATTGAAAACGATATCGTGCCCATGCATTCGCGCAGCGTGGCCAATATCATACAAAGAGGCGGCACCATTTTAAAAACCGCCCGCTGCAAGGAATTTTTTGAATATGAAGGCAGGGCAAAAGCCTATGCCAACCTGAAAAAACTGGGCATCAACGGCCTGATCGTGATCGGGGGCGACGGCTCCTTCCGGGGCGCCCATAAATTCAGCAACGAATTCGATATGCCCTGCATCGGACTGCCGGGCACCATCGACAAAGATATTGCGGGAACGGATTTCACCATCGGCTTCGACACGGCCGTCAATACCGCCGTTGAAGCCATCGACAAGATCCGCGATACCGCCGATGCGCACGACCGCCTGTTCATCATTGAAGTGATGGGCAGGGATGCCGGCTATATTGCCCTGCACAGCGGCATCGCTACAGGAGCGGAGAATATTTTAATTCCCGAAAGAAAAACGGATATCGAAGAGCTCATCGCTTCCCTGCAGGAAAAAGAGCGCCGCAAAAAACTGGTGAACCTGGTGGTAGTGGCCGAAGGAGATAATTATGGCGGCGCCGACGAAGTGGCCAAGACCATCAAGGAATTTCAATACGACCCCGAACGCTGCAGTTTCAAAAGCTGGCTCCGTCACCTCGCGCAAAAACGAATCGCCGATGCCTTCCGCCGTCGCTCCCGGCAGCCTCTATTACAGGAACCCTCGCGCGCTGACTCCATTCGCACCCCTGCCATCGAACGTCTCGCCAATCCCAG
>CAYYZJ010000938.1:0-3522 GCA_964475615.1 uncultured Flavitalea sp.
GGTCACTTTATAAGACAGATAAAGATCAGTGGTCACTTTGCCATGGAACACAAAATCTTCAGGAACGACCGACGTTCCGTCATCAGTGGCAACATAAGGATCCCAGCCCTGCCCCTGATCCGAAATGCCTTCGCCTCCAGGGCCGCCGGGAGCAGCGCCAGGAACGCTGGCATAGCCAAATCCCTTGGTAGTTAATTTTCCCCAGTAGGTGAGGTGTGTGCCGATGGCCAGTTTATTGATGCCATATTCAAGTGCCAGCGAGAATTTGGCAAGTGGGGCCGAAGCTTTCAGAAAAGCTTCTTCCCTTGTGCTGAAAAAAGCCTGCTGGTTGGCGTATGTCTTATTCAGCTCATCGGGAATATTGACCTTATCGATATTGATATGTTGTATGTTTCCTGCCAGCAATGCCCTGAAGCTGTTCCTGGCCCATTTTTTATTATAGTCCAGCACGATATCAATACCGGTATTGGTTGTATTCACTGCATTGACGAAGAAATTGACCGAACTTACATTGTATTGCTCAAGATAAGGGGCCAGTGCAGGAATGGAGGCATCGAAATTACCTGTTATCACGATGCGGTTCCTCAGCTTCACCCAATAGCCATCCACCGTGAAAGTCAAATTTCTCAGCGGCTTCCAGGTAAAGCCCAGACTGGCATTGGTCGATTTTTCCTGTGTTAATTTTGGAACCCCGGCTGCTTTGGTAATGGGACTGTAGTTAGGCACCAGTTTCACATATTCCAATTGGCCGGCTATGATATTGGTATTGGTATTGCTGAAATTGATTTGCTGCAATGAAGGCGCACGGAAGCCGGTGCTTACAGAGCCGCGCAGGTTAAAATTCGGACTTATCTTGTAGCGTGTGGCGAGTTTATAGGTATTTACAAAACCGAAGTCGGAGTAATTTTCAAAGCGGGCAGCTCCGTCAACAAGCCAGTTTGCAGTAACGTCAAGAGCGAGGTCTATATAACCGCCGATATTGGTGCGATGGGCTTTTACTGCATCGGAAGGCTGATAGCCGGGATAACCTTCAGATCCGGATGCTTTATAAACCGTATCTCCGCCCTGAATAAAATAAGCGCCTCCATTCTTGTAAGAATCCTCTTCGCCTGCATACAGGTGATAGTGTTCATACCGGAACTCCAATCCTCCTGATACGGTAAGCCCTGAAGCCACGCTGCTGAAGCGTTTGCTCACATCGAGGTTGGCCGTGTTTTGAAGAAAATTGAATCCGCCGTCATTGAAACGTGTTTTGGTTGCCTGAAGGCTCTCGGGCAGCAGAGAGGCATTGAAGGTCTTATTGCCCCAGTAATGGAAATCATTGAACCCGGTCACATCGCTGATGTCCCAGTCCCAGCCACCTCCCAGCGTTCCTTTAAAGCCGAAGGCAAAAGAAGCGTCTTTTATATATACATCTTCCTGGGGATTATAAAATACATTCTCCGGGCTGATGGTACCATCGTCCGAGCCATGCACGCGCATGATGCCGGGAACAAAAATAAGATTGCCCTGATCGTCGGTAGGATATTTCACTACATGGCTAGGGTTGGAAAAATTGCGCGTCCATGCATATACGTTAGAGTGTTTGTAATTGTAACCTCCGAATGAATAAAAGGTCGTTTTTGATCCGGCCAGAGGAATTTCAGCATTGAACATGCCGCCTCCCGAGGTTACTGATCCGTCGCCGAAAGCCCTTCTCCATACAGGATAAGATAAAGCTTTCGGATTAGTGGTCCAGTTGGTGTCCGGCTCCTGCCTGAATGTTTTTCCCTGGGCCAGGAAATTTCCACTGAAATTGATAAAGCCATTTTGTTTTCCAATGGGCAGGCCGTAATTCAGGCCAAGCGTGAATGTATTTCCGTCGACCCAGGTGCCGGTATAGAACTGGCTGGGGTCGACATTATTCAGGGAATTGTATTTACGATCATAATAGCCGCTCCAGCCGGTGTTGATGGTAAGTTTTTTTACGTCTTTTTTCAGGATGATATTGATAACGCCTGCAATGGCATCTGAGCCATACTGGGCAGATGCGCCATCGCGCAAAATTTCGATACGGTCGATAGCTGCTTCCGGAATGGCATTGAGATCGGTGCCTGAATTGCCCCGGCCGCGGGTTCCAACCTGATTTACGAAGGCGGAGAGATGCCGGCGCTTGCCGTTGATGAGCACCAGGGTCTGGTCGAATCCTAAACCGCGAAGACTGGCAAAATCAATGGCATCCGAGCCGTCGCCACCGCTTTGTTTATTGTAATTAAAGGAGGGGACAGTCATATTCAATTGCGAAGAGAGATCGGGCCGGGCGGTTGACGGGGTCACTTGATTCAAATTGATAATATCAACCGGAACAGGGGTTTCCGTTTTAGCTCTTGCTGCTCCCCGGCTTCCTACAAAAACCACTTCAGTCAATTCAGTACTGCTGGGTTCCAGGCTTATTGTTATATCGGTTTGATCCGAAATGACCAGGGTTTGGGTTTTATAGCCAATGATGCTGATTTCCAGAACATCCTGTGTCAGTACAGGGATTTTAAAAATACCTTCATTATTGGTTGAAGTGCCTGCTTTGCTGGATTTTGCCTTTATTGACACTCCGCCTAAGGCTTGATTTGTTTTGGAATCCTTTACAGTACCGGTCAATGTCTTTTGAGCATGCAGAAGGTAAGAGCTTATGAATAAGCTCATCAGCAAGAGCGTCTTTCTCATGTTTTTGTTAGTTTTAGTTCTGTAATTTACAGAAAAAATATTTAATATGTCATTATTTGAATAAAATGGTAAAGAACATGAGTTTATCATGCACAAAATATATTATTACAAATAAATGTAATAAATGTAATGTTATTTTTGAAACTTTTCCTTTTCAAAATTTTGAAATCCGGATTTTTATTGCATTCTTTGCACATCATAATTCCTATCCGTGTGATAAACCTGTTTCTGCAGGTTTTTTTATTTTTAGTATCTGCATAAGCTAAAATCTGGTATCGATCAAGTTCCGATGGTCCTTCGAAAACCATGATCCCTATTGTTAACTTGATTTATACATTATTATGCAACCCCTAATCCGTACTCAGCTTCTGGCTGCGATCGTATTTTTTGTGAGCCAGGCAGCCATTGCCAATCCCGGTTCTCCCAAACCTTTTTTACAACTTTCTTCCCGGTCTTTGATCAGCGTCAAGCATGCCGACAGCAGCTTCAACCTGGCTGTAGAAAACGTGCTCAACATCGAATCAAGAAAAAAGCCGGCAAAACTTTGTTTCTGTCAGGTGCTGAACCTGAAATCGAACAATTATGAACACAAGGTGGCTGTACTGGCCGAAAAGACCAATAACGGCGATTTCAGCGCCGATTTCGGAGCTGCCAAAGAAGTCATTGAAAAAGAGAAGAGGCATCTCAGGCTGCTTTTTTATGACAAGATGAAAGTAGCAGCCCGTTTTTCTGCGCCTACAGATTGCAGAAGTTTATCCTTGCGCCTGAAGGCTGCCAATGAATCGCTGAAGATGTTCGATATACTGGATGCCGATATTCGTT
>CAYYZJ010000939.1:0-4861 GCA_964475615.1 uncultured Flavitalea sp.
GCTCATGACCAGGGGAACCCTCACCACTTTTTCCATTGCGAACGACGTGGCAAAATATTTTGCCATCGTGCCGGCCCTGTTCATCGCTTCCATTCCTGCTTTGCAGGCGCTGAACATCATGCATCTCAAAAGCCCGCAGAGCGCCATCCTCTCGGCAGTGATCTTCAATGCCATCATCATCCCGATCCTGATCCCGCTGGCACTGCGCGGCGTGGCATACAAGCCTATCGGTGCAAGCGCCCTGCTGAGAAGGAATCTGCTGATTTACGGATTGGGCGGCATCATCGCTCCTTTCATCGGAATCAAGCTGATCGATATGCTGCTGGCCCTTTTTATGTAATGACTAAAATAATTCGAAATGAAAAAATATATTCTGCCTTCTTTGAAAATGACCCTGGTGATGCTGATTATCTGTTCGCTGATATATCCCTTGCTGATAGCAGGTATTGGCAAAATGGCGCCTGGCGGCGGAAAAGGAGAAACCGTTACCGTTAACGGTAAAGTAGTAGGATATGCGCTGATCGGTCAGAAATTCGACCAGGATAAATATTTCTGGAGCCGCCCTTCCGCTGCGGGTTACAATGCGGCCGGAAGTTCGGGAAGCAATAAAGGCCCTACCAATCCTGATTATTTAAAACAGGTGCAGGACAGGATCGACACTTTTCTGGTGCACAATCCCGGTATAAAAAAAGAAGAGATCCCGGCCGAACTGGTTACCGCTTCCGGCAGTGGTCTCGATCCGGATATCTCGCCGCAGGCTGCCTATGTTCAGATAGCCAGGGTGGCCAGGATCAGGGGATTGACCGAAAGCCGTGTAAAAGCATTGGTTGATCAGCACGTGGATAAACCTTGGCTCGGATTCCTGGGGCCCGAAAAAGTAAATGTATTAAAACTGAATATTGACCTGGATAAGATCGGATCGAAATAATGAATGCGTTGTTTGCTTGTTATTTCGCTTTATCACCCTCCTCTGTTGAGAGGGGGGTCTTTTTTGATCCTGTTCCCGACCAGGTATTTCTGCTGACTTTAAAAATTCTATCATCATGCTTCAAAAACTAATTTTATCAACGACCATGTTATGCAGTGCCGTTTACGGTTATTGCCAGGACGCAGATTCCACGAAAAAAAAATCATTGCCCCTTGCCATTACCGGTTCTGTGGATGGTTACTACCGCTACAATTTCAATAATCCGAAACCGGATGATGAAACAAATGCCAACAAATATTATAACAGCTTTACCAGTTTCACGCATTCAAGCAATTCCTTTGAACTGGGTATGGCTTCCATCCGCGCCGATCACAGTTTCGGCAAAGTAAGTGCAACCATTGATCTTGGATTCGGAACCAGGGCTGAAGAATTTGCCTACAACGATGCCAATACCCGTTTTGCAATTAAACAGCTATACGTAACCTATTCTCCGATTTCGGCGATCAGGTTCACATTCGGTACCTGGGGTACACATATCGGTTATGAAGTGCTCGATGCTTATCTGAACAGGAACTACAGCATGAGCTATATGTTCACGAACGGGCCTTTCAGCCATACCGGCATCAAGGCAGATATCAGCCTGGGAGGAAAAAATGCCATTATGGTCGGTGTTTCCAATCCTACCGATTACAGAACATCGCCTGCTGCACCAAAAACAATTATTGCCCAGTTTTCGACAGGATCAAAGGACGATAAATTAAAAGCTTATTTCAATTTTGCAGGCGGAAAACAAAATGATCTTAAAAAGACCATTCAGGGCGATATTGTCGCCACTTACGCAGTTTCAGGCAAATTCAGCATTGGTGTTAACGGCACCCTGCAATCGGTAAAAGGAAAGGATGCGGGCACCGGCGAATGGGCCAATTATAAATGGTGGGGCGCAGCCTTGTACCTGAATTATGACCCGGCAAGCTGGATGGGGCTGACATGGAGAACCGAATATATTGGTGATAATGACGAATATCTTGGTCTGAAGCATGTGTTTGCTCCAACACTTTCATTCAATTTCAAAGTAGATAACCTGACCGTCATTCCGGAATTCAGATTGGATAATGCAGGCAATGAAGTGTTTGCCAAGAATGCCACCGGGTTTACCAAATCCACCGGAAGCGTTGTTTTGGCAGCGGTGTATCATTTTTAATTTCAAGGTATGCTCTGGCAGGCCATAGATCGAAGTGTTCCGGTTTCACAAACAATGCCAGCGCTGAACATTTTTCCAGGTATTTCCTTTATTCCTGATAAATTAGAGTGAAATTATTTTATGCCGGAAGCAGAAAAAAACGTGGAGGATTTTTTAGAGCTGATCCGTAAATCGCGGCGCGGCAAGTTCAAGATCTATATCGGTATGAGCGCAGGCGTGGGAAAAACCTATCGCATGCTGCAGGAAGCGCATACTTTGCTGCGTAACGGCGTGGATGTGAAGATCGGCTATATCGAAACCCATAAACGCAGGGAAACCCATGAGCTGCTCGACGGCCTTCCCGTCATCCCCCGCAGAAAACTTTTTTATAAAGGAAAAGAACTGGAAGATCTGGATGTGCAGGCCATTCTCAACCTGCATCCCGAAGTGGTGATCATCGACGAGCTGGCGCATACCAATATTGAAGGAAGCAAGAATGAAAAGCGCTGGCAGGATGTGATGGAGATACTCGATGCCGGCATCAATGTGATCAGCGCCGTGAACATCCAGCATATCGAAAGCCTCAATGAAGAAGTAAAAGCCATCACCGGTGTTGAAGTGACCGAGCGCATTCCCGACAGTGTATTGAAAGAAGCCGACGAAGTGGTGAATATCGATCTTACCGCCGATGAGCTGGTAACGCGGCTGAAAGAAGGCAAGATCTATACGCCCGACAAGATAGAGCGGGCCATGAACAATTTTTTCCGTTCCGACAAGATCCTGCAACTGCGCGAGCTTGCCCTGAAGGAAGTGGCCTCGCAGGTGGAAAGAAAGATAGAGACCGAAGTGCCCCGCAATGCGCAGTTGAGGCCGGAAATATTCCTGGCCTGCATCAGCAGCAATCACGAAATAGCCAGGAACGTGATCCGTAAAACAGCCAGGCTGGCGGCATATTACCGTTCGCGATGGTACCTGCTTTATGTGCAAACGCCGAAAGAGGACGGCGACAAGATCGGCCTGGCGGCGCAGCGCCATCTGATCAATAATTTCAAGCTGGCCACCGAGCTGGGGGCGGATGTGATCAAGATCAAAAGCAGCAATATTGCCAAAGGGATTTTTGAAGTAACCGAAGAACGGAAGATCACGACCATCTGCATCGGCAAGCCACACCTGAACCTGTTCAACATTATTTTAAAAACAGCGGTGTTCAACCAGTTGCTGAACAAACTGGCGGCATCGGATATCGATATCGTAATACTTTCATAACATGCGACTGAAAGAAAAACTCACGCTTGGGCTTGGATTTCTTTTCATCGTTATCCTCAGCTTCGGCATATTGAGCCTCTTTTATATCAACCGGCTGAGCAGGGAAGCGCAGCAGGTGCTGAAGAACAATCATGAAAGCCTGGTTTATGCGAACAATATGCTCAAGGCCCTGGAGCAAGTGCCTGCCGATAGGAATTCCACCGAGATATTTGAGAACAATCTAAAAAGGCAGGAAGCCAATATCACCGAGCCCGGCGAAAAAGATGCCACTGCGCTGGTGAGGAAGAATTTTTCAGAGCTGCTGGCCAATCCGAAAGATTCATCCAATTATGCAGATATCAGGCAATCCATCCAGCTCATCACCGATCTGAACCAGCAGGCTATTCTCCGTAAAAATGCAGTTGCCCAGAAAACAGCTGAAGACGCTACCATGTGGCTCACCATTATTTTTACCATCCTTACTTTGGCGGCCTTTGTTATCGTAGTGAATTTTCCCGGCGTCATTGCAGCGCCTGTCAAGGCATTGTCGGAAGGCATAGAGGCCATTGCCCATAAGGATTACAGCAAGCGCGTTCACCTCGAACAGAAAGATGAGTTCGGCGACCTGGCCAACGCATTCAATACGATGGCGGAAAAGCTGGATGAATACGAGCACAGCAGCATCAATAAGCTGATGTTTGAAAAAAGAAGGATAGAAACCATCATCAGCCAGATGAAGGATGCGATCATCGGCCTCGATAACAAACGGAACATTCTTTTTTTAAATGCCATTGCAGAAACCCTGCTTGGATTAAAGGAAGCGGATATCGCCGGCAAATACGCTCCCGACCTGGCGCTGAAGAACGACCTGCTCAGAACCCTGCTGCAGGACGGAGAAAAAAAAGAGCTGAAGATCTATGCCGATGCCAGGGAGAGTTTTTTCAGCAAGGAAAATATCATGGTCAAAAACGGGGATGAAGTGATCGGCGAAGTGATCGTACTGCGCAACCTCACTTCTTTCTATGAGCTCAATGAAGCCAAGACGAATTTCATCTCCACTGTTTCGCATGAATTGAAAACCCCGATATCTTCCATCAAAATGAGCGCGCAGTTGCTGGAAGATAATCGCATAGGTATATTGAACCCCGAGCAGCAGGAACTCATTCACAATATCCGCGACGATGCAGAAAGATTACTGAAGATCACCGGCGAACTGCTGAACATGGCGCAGGTGGAAACCGGCAATATCCAATTGAACATTCATCCTGCCGATCCGAAAAAGATCATCGGCTATGCCTGGGATGCAACACATACGCTGGCCCAGCAAAAGAATATCCATCTTCAGTTGCAGGTGCCCGAAAACCTTCCCCTGGTTCAGGCCGATGATGAAAAAACGGCCTGGGTGCTCACCAATTTTATTTCCAATGCCATCCGGCATTCACATCCCGATTCCAGTGTTTTCATCAAGGCAGAGGTCTTCGACAGCCAGATCAAATTCAGTGTAAGGG
>CAYYZJ010000940.1:0-9410 GCA_964475615.1 uncultured Flavitalea sp.
GGGGCCGTCGCCGTCCTGGTTGCCGAAATTGCCCTGGCGTTCTACCAGCACATAGCGCATGCTCCATTCCTGGGCCATGCGCACGAGGGTATCGTAGATAGCCATATCGCCGTGCGGATGGTATTTACCCATCACTTCACCCACGATACGGGCGCATTTTTTAAACGGTTTGTTGCTGTTGCTGCCCAGTTCATTCATGCCGAAAAGGATGCGGCGGTGAACGGGTTTAAGTCCGTCGCGCACATCCGGCAGCGCCCTGCTCACGATCACCGACATGGAATAGTCGATGTAGGCAGTCTTCATCTGCTCTTCGATATTTACGGGGACTATGCGGTTATTATCCTGTGTTTCCTGCGGTGTGAGATTATCTTCCATAAAGGAGGCAAAGGTAGGAAAAATTTGGATGCGGGGTGCGGGATGCATCCCGCATCTCACTATCTTAGCTGGATGAATCTTTTGCAGCAAATTCTCTTCATTATTATCCTGGCCATTGCCGTCTGGCTCTTTTATAAAAAGGCAAGGGAGATACGCCGGAATATTTTATTGGGGAAGGATGAAAACTATACCGATCATCCGGCCGAACGATGGAAGAATGTGATGCTGCTGGCCCTGGGACAGAAAAAAATGTTCCGCAACCCGCTGGTGGCGGTCATGCATTTCCTGATCTATGCCGGATTCATCATCATCAATATTGAAGTGCTGGAGATTGTGCTGGACGGCATTTTCGGAACGCACCGCTTGTTCGCCACGCCGCTCGGCAATCTTTACGGATGGCTGATCAACGGCTTCGAGGCGCTGGCCGTTTGCGTGCTGCTGGCCTGTGTTATTTTCTTATGCCGGAGGAATATTGTAAAAGTGAAGCGCCTCAACAGCCATGACCTCGACGGATGGCCGCGCAGCGATGCCAATTATATTTTAATTACGGAAATCATCCTCATGGCTCTTTTTCTTACCATGAATGCTGCCGATACCATTTTGCAGGAAAGAGGATATGGTCATTATGCATCCCATCTCACCGGCAATTTTGCTTTTTCGCGCTGGCTTCATCCGCTGCTTGGCGGATTCAGCAACGCCGCCCTCGCAGCCCTTGAAAGAACCTGCTGGTGGCTGCATATCCTCGGCATACTGGCCTTTCTCAACTATCTCCCTTATTCCAAGCATCTTCATATCCTGCTGGCTTTTCCCAATGCCTATTATGCAAGGCTCTGGCCCGAAGGCAACATGCGCAATATGCCGGAAGTGCAGCAGGAAGTATTGTATGCCATGCAGCCTGATCAGGCCCCTGCGGGCGCAACGCCTCCTTCCAGATTCGGCGCCAAGGATGTATTCGACCTGAGCTGGAGAAACCTGCTCGACGCCTATTCCTGCACCGAATGCGGAAGATGCACGGCCGCCTGCCCGGCCAATATTACCGGAAAAAAACTATCGCCGCGAAAGATCATGATGGACACGCGCGACAGGCTGGAGGAAGTGGGAAAGAACATCGATACGAACGGATCATTTAAAGACGACGGAAAAAATTTACTGAACTATATCAGCATAGAGGAACTGCGCGCCTGCACTACCTGCAATGCCTGTGTGGAAGAATGCCCGGTAAGCATCAGTCCCCTGGAGATCATCCTCGAGCTGCGCCGCGCGCTGATCATGGAAGACAGCAATGCCCCGCAGGAGTGGAATGCCATGTTCAGCAATGTAGAAAACAATTTCGCCCCCTGGAAATTCTCGCCGGACGAAAGAGAGCAGTGGAGGTCGGAGGCCTGAGGCCTCCTGCTACAACCCTCCTTTGCCGGGATGAAGCATCCGGTACAATTGGGCAAGGGCCGCTATGATAAAAATAACTGCCATGATCTTGTTCAGGGTCTTGTTGCTGGTATTCATTTTGGTGACCAGCCAGTTGCCTCCATATATATAAACGGCAAGCCCGCAAACGGTTCCCAGCCCGGCGCCCAATGTAAATAAATTGAACTCGCGCGCGCTTGAATTCAGAAGCTGAATGCTCATGAAATAGCTGCTCCAGATGAACCAGAACGGTATCTGTGCCGGGTTCAGGGCGCTCATGCTTACGCCGAGAAAAAAACGATTTACCTGGTTGTTCAGCAGCAGGGCTTTCTTATTTTCCTGCTGCCGGCTTGCAGCGCTTAAACTCAATACGCCTAATACAAGGAAAAGCACTACCGTAAGCCATCCGATGGCCAGGTAAAACAGGCGGTGGTTGATGATCCAGTCCACCCCGGACAATACGGCGCGCAGGTAAATGACCTCTATCAAAGCCACGCCCAGACTGTATTTCCAGGCATTGGAAAAATTTTCCTGTACGGCTATCTGGGTTGCGGTAATGCTCATGGTTCCCAAAGGCAATTGCCCCAAAAAACTCAATAACCAGCCCAGCAGGCATATAAAAACGAGATGCATGAAAAAATAATAAGCTGCAATGTTAAGAAGATCGGGCGAATAATTATTTTTATGATAATCATTAACTTTCCCGATGAGTTCGCATGAAGTGATCAAACATTCCCGCAAGGTGCTGGGCATTGTAAAGGCCAGGGATGGCGGCTTTAGTCATAAGCTTTGGGAAATATTTGTAGAGATACTCATCATCGTATTTGCCATTTCGCTCTCGCTTTTTCTTGAACGCTGGCGCCAGCGGGCAGAGGATCGCGAGCTGGAAAAAAAATTCCTCGAAGGATTGCAGGTCGATCTCCGCGCCGACCTGGAAGAGCTGAAGCCGGCTTCCGCACGATGGGCTTCTATGAAAAATGCAGCGAATTATTTTCTAAAGCCGGAAATAGACTGGAATTCCGACAGCACAACATTCTATTCGCGCGGGCAATTGTTCCACAATGTTTATTTCTTCCCCAATACCAACCGGTATGAATCGCTGAAATCCGCAGGCAAGCTTGGCGTTATCGAAAATGAGGAACTGCAGAATGATATTATCGACCTGTATCAGACCAGGATCCCCGATCTCGAACAGCAGATCGGTTTCTTCAATGCATTCATGAACAGCCAGGTCAAGGATTATTTCATCCACAAGCTGAACTGGGACAGCAAAAACCAGCCGCTCATCGACCGCTCCTTCCTCAGCAGCGCTGAAATGAAAAGCATACTGGTGCTTTATCCCGCCGATCTCAGCGATCTGCAGAAGCGTTCTGACAGCGTCATCAGTAAGAGCGAAAAAATTTTAAGGGAAATAGAACAGGCTAGTGGCAAATAGCGAGTGGCGGTTCGGAGAATAGTGAGTAGATAGTAGAAAATAGGAATTTCTGTTCTCTTCCCACTCGCCACTATCCCCCTACCACTACCCTCATCATCGCCGCCAGCTTCTGCGAATGCTCCCTGTTCTCGATAAACATCTCGACCCCTTTTTTTGTAGAGAGATAAGGAAATCCCTTGCGGTGGTTCAGCCTGCTGATGCGCCAGAGGATGATCCAGTGGCGGATGATCTCCTTCCAGGCAAAGAAAACAGAATGACCGGGGTCATAAATATGCGTGGGCTCCGAGCCGGCGCCGTTCACTTCGATGATCGAAAAATGTTTTCCCTGTTTCAGCGCTTCCCAGTTGCTGAACCGGATATCGAGCCGGCCGAAATAAAAACCGGGTATCTGCCCGCAAATGCGGTCGATGGTATTGGTGAGCGCTTCATCGATCAGCGCGGAAGCATCGAGGAATTTGGCGCCCCGCGCATGATTGCCATAGGGCACGATCACCCGCTGCTCGTCTTCCGGCAAAACAAGGCTTAGCAAATCCTTATCTTTTTTTTCAAGGCGCTTCAATTGCAGTATAGCCCGCTTGTCCTGCATCAGCAGGTCCCTGATGCAGGAAGATCCATCCCCTTTTACGCTCAGGAATTCTTTCCTTACAATACCGGATATCCTGCCTGTCGATTCTCCCGGATAACGGTAATAAAAAATGCCCGCTTCTTCCGGATAGGAAACGAATTCCTGTATATGAAAATCGAGAACCGCATTGCCCGCATATTCCCTTACTTCCTGCTCATTGTTCAGCAGCTTTATTCCATTGCCCCTGGAGCCGATATCGGGCTTGCCGATCAAAGGGAACCGGAATTGCCGCTCTTTGATTTCCTGCATCACCATATCCGCATCGGCAGGTATGGCAAAAAAGATCGTTCTGGGATGAAGCTCCGGAGGAACAAGGGCAAGAATATCCTTTTTCGATTCATTCAGAAAGCCGCCGTTCTTGATGCATGGATTGGCCGCTGCAAAAAAGAAAAAAGACCTGGCGCGCAGGCAAAGCCCCAGCCATACGATATAAATAGGGAGGTAAATGGTATTGAAGCTCCAGTACTCCCAGTTGAGCAGCCGGATCATGAACGGTTTGCGCTTGAGTTCCTGCAGCCAGCTCATCATTTTACCGGCTCCGATTTGATGAACAATAATGGTTGATGCTCCAGGCGGCCTGTCCGGCAATCGAGGTATTGCAGGCGGGCAAAAGCGTTTGTCCATTGCAGTGAGGTTATGCTGACGGTGGAAACGATCCCCTCCCGGTTCATGAACAGGTCATTGTTGCGGTCGCCATCGCCGGTAAAGCGGTGAAAATGCATGATGTCTTCCTGGCCGGGCGCGGGGTTCCGCTGGAGCCAATCTGTAAACCATTTTCTGCGTTTATGGATCACCGTTTCATCATACAGCGTAACGGACGACCAGATCTGCGGGATGCGGTGATCCAGCTTTTCTTCATATTTCCGGGCTCCGTCCCAGCGGAGTACAAACAGGTTTCCGCATTGCCACAGAACAGCCGTGAAGGGCTCTATACCGGAGAGGTCGATCCGGCTGAAATGCCCGTGCGGAATATCCTGGTCAATCAGATCGAGCAGGATCAGTCCCCGGCTTTTGCGGTAAGCCGGCCGGGGGATATGTTTCTGAAAAGCGCCGTTCAAAAAGACCAGCACATTGCCGTTCTCATGCACTGCAAACCAGGTTCCGCCCGCATCGCCGTCTTTGGGATAGCATACCATACCGGTCTTCATATTATAGCAGGCCGGAGGCATTGCTGCTGAACGCCATGTTTTTTCATCGCGGTTGGAGGTGATGAAGATGCTTTCCCCAACGGGTATAATGCTCACTGTGCACATTGCTTCCGGTATTTGATGGTAGAAGGCGCCACGCCGAACTCTTCGGGCAGCGCAATATTGCCGATTTCGGTTATGCCTACCCGTATGAGGGCCATGTGGTGGATGGTATGCTCCAGGTTATAGGCCACCTCGCGGTAATAATTGGTGGCAATGATCAGCGGTTCGGCGGAATGATCGTCGTAAGAAGCGGAGAGCAGCAATTCCCTGTCGGCCTTTCCGAGCGAACGGCATATCTGCTGCAATAAAGAGCAGGCCAGGATTTTATCGGTCTCTATCTCCGGGTCTCTCCTGCGCTTTTCATAATCGATCGTGCCCGTTGCATATCCTGCTTCCAGGCATTGAAAGAGCTCGATAATATGCCTTACATGTTGCCCGATGCTGTTATTGAAAAGGGACTTACAGGGCTGGCGGTATTGCTGTTCCGTCAGCAGCTCAATGGAGCCGCTGAGTTGCGCAAATACGCTGTTCACCGCATTTTGTAATTGCATGGTATTGCCTTTATTTAAAAATAGTGATTGCTCAGCTCTTTTTGGCCAGCACGCTCAGCATAACATCCAGTCCGTTGGAAATGGTGCTGGAGCCGCCCACGTCAAAATCCTTTCTGTTGATCTTGAATTCGCCTTTGAACAATAATCCGTTTTCCACCGCTGTTGCGGTGAAAGGAAAGGAAATATCTTTTGTGTGATTTTTAATGGTGAGCTTGCCGGATACCGTATAGCTCCCCTTGCCGGATGCCTCGATCTTTTCGGAGACGAAGCGGATGCGCGGATATTTCTTTACATCGAAATAGCTTTCTTCACGCAGGTGACCGTCGCGCGAATCGATACCTGTATTGATGCTGTTCGCATCGATGCTCACATCGAAGCTGCCCGATGAAGGATTATCGGGGTCGAAGCGGATGCTTCCCTGCAGCCCGCTGAAGGAACCGCTTACATTGAACCCGAAATTTTTGATCTTAAAGCTTATGCTCGAGCCCTGGTCGACAGGCGTATATTGTGCACGCGCAATATTTCCCGCAATGGCCATCAGCAGCAATAGCATTATGTTTTTCATGGTCTTTATTTAGAACCGAAAATCGGAAAAGTTTTGCAAGCCGGAAAATCGGCTTCACGATCTTCCGATCCCGGCAAGCTTCAGCAGGCTATTGCGATAAACAAAACATAAAACGGCGCAGCAAACAAAAACGATCACGGCGTAGGTAAACAAAATGGCATCCCCGTTGAATACAATGCCCAGCACGGTAAAATGAAAGAACAGGGCGCCGGACATCAACCCCAGTCCCAGCAATGCCCCATATCCCGTTGTTTTCGGATAAAGGATGAGGATGGAAGCGATCAGCTCCAGTATGCCGATGCCGATCCGGCCCCAGGGCTCCATGCCTATTTTGGTGAACAGCAGCTTCGATTCCTCCTGTCCCGTGAATTTGAAATACAGGGTTTGCAGCATGATAACGGCAGCGAGCAACCGAAGGATCCACAATAAAATATTACGGTAGCGCATAATGATAGGAGTTATTGATGATATATTTTTTGCCAGTTCAGGTCGGCCTGTTGTTTCAGCCCTGCCTCATCCTTGTTCCAGCTTTTCAGGGTATTGTTGAAATATTTATTGTAGAAAAGATACAATTTCCCGTCCAGAATTTTAAATGTTGCGGGATCCACTTCCACTTTATTGCCGTTCCTGCCCATGGCATAAGCGCACCATCCGCCATATTGTGGTTCATAGCGGGCGGGATCTTTTTTGAACTCATCGCGGTTGGCGGCCGTTGAAAAATAATAGGTGATGCCTTTGTCGGAAGCGGCAATATCTTTATTTCCCTTTACCGCCTTTTGTTCTTTGAAATACGCAACAGCATCATAGCCGCGCAGCGCAACGCCGTTTTCCAGGTTGAAATGTTTTTTACGCAGGGCATCATCCTGCGAAAAAGCGATACATGCCATGAACAGGCCTGCTGCGGCCAGCAATATCATTTTCATACCGATTGATTTGAAGCAAAAATATCGGGGCCGCCGCCGGGGTTTTGTCGCTCAATTGACACTTATCCGCTTTCGTAATTTTTTAACATCGAGGAAACAGATCTGCTGCCTGTCGTACGAAAGGATCTGCTCTGCTTCGAGCTCGTTGATCATGGTGGTCACCGTTTGCCTGCTCGAGCCGATGAGGTTGGCAATATCTTCATGCGTGAGGTAATTGGGAATGCAGAATCCTTCTGCCGTATTTTCGCCGAGCTTTTGCTCCACAAGCTGCCATAAAAAATGAATGAGGCGGGTCTTCACGTCTTTGTTGAGCAGGTTCAGCAGGCGGTTTTCGATATTGCGGAGCTTGGCGCCAACCTGCTTGCTGTATTTCAGGGCCAGGTCGGGCCTTTTCTTCAGCAGCTTCTCGAAATCTTCGATGGTGAAAGCGCAGAGGCTGACGTTGTTCTTATAAGCCTGCGCAAATTCGCCGTTCAGGCTGTTCTTCTCCAGGGTGAACTGGCCGAACAGCTCTCCTTTCTGAATGATCTCCTTGATCCGTTCATGCCCTTCCTGGTCTATATACCCGATCTTGATATATCCTTCCTTTACGAAATAGATCTTATTGTGATTGTATGCTTCAAAATAAATATACTCGCCTTTGGGCACTTCAATAGTACGGTGTTCGATTTTCAGTTCATCATATTCTTCATCGCTGAGATGGCACCAGAGATCATAATTCCGGATCAGCAGCATATTTTCATCAACGGACATGATAGAAATTTATATTTAAAGTTAGGTCATTTCTCCATCCCCTCATTTTTTACTTAATTTACTGAAAATTACAAGGCATGCAGGTACCAACCATGGCGGAGCTGGCGGCAAAGGGAGAAAAGCCGGATATCCTGTTCTGGGTCGGATGCTCGGGGAGCTTCGACCAGCGGGCCCAGAAGATCACGAAGGCTTTTGCAACCATACTCAACCGCATCGGCATCAGCTATGCCATCCTGGGCAAGGAAGAGATGTGCACCGGCGATCCTGCACGCCGCGCTGGCAACGAGTTCCTGTTCCAGATGATGGCTTATCAGAACATTCAGCTATTGAACAATTATGAAATAAAAAAGATCGTTACGGCCTGCCCGCATTGCTTCAACATGCTCAGGAATGAATATCCTGCACTGGGAGGAAATTATGAAGTGATTCATCATAGCAGCTTTTTGCAGCAACTGATCGATGAAGGAAAGATAACCCTGAAGGAAGGCGGCTCTTTTTCGGGAAAGCGCATAACCTATCACGATAGTTGCTACCTGGGCAGGGCCAATGGCATCTATGAAGCGCCGCGCAAGGTGCTCGAGGCCCTGGATGCCGAGCTGGTAGAAATGAAACGATGCCGGAGCAAGGGACTTTGTTGCGGAGCCGGAGGCGCCCAGATGTTCAAGGAAGAGGAAAAAGGAAGCACGCGCGTGAACTTCGAGCGAACCCATGAGGCCATCGGCACAGGAGCATCCATCATTGCAGCAGCCTGTCCTTTCTGCAATACCATGCTTACCGATGGCGTGAAGCATGAAGAAAAGGAAGAATCGGTGAAGGTGATGGATATTGCCGAGCTGATTGCCGCGTCAATTGCTTAATTTTACAGCATGAACCAGGATTATAAAACATTGCTGCCTGCAGATTTTTCCGGCAGCTCGCGCGTTTGGATATACCAGGCCGGCCGCCTGTTCAGCATTGCCGAAGCTTTGCGTATTGAAGAATGGCTGAACGGATTCGTAAGCGAATGGAAATCGCACGGAGTTCCGGTGAAAGGATATGGCAATCTGTTCTTCGGTCAGTTCATTGTGCTGATGGCCGATGAAGAAGCCACCGGAGTGAGCGGCTGCAGTACGGACAGCTCGGTTCGCCTCATCAGGCAGATCGAACAGGAAACCGGGGTAAGTCTTTTCGACCGCCAGTTGCTGGCATTTCTGATTAAAGATAAAGTGCAGTTGCTTCCCATGGCCCAGCTCAATCATGCTGTAGAGAATGGTTTCATCGCCGCAGATACATTGTATTTTAATAATACTGTACAAACAAAGTCCGAGCTGGAGCACGACTGGATCATACCGGCGGAAAAAAGCTGGCTGGCCGGGCGGGTTCAATTTAAAAGAGAACACGCTTCTTAATATATTTGAGAAACAATGCGGAAGTAGCTCACCAGGTAGAGCGACAGCTTCCCAAGCTGTAGGCAGCGGGTTCGAGTCCCGTCTTCCGCTCATTTTGCCGGTATCACCGACCCATTTTCATCCAGCGATGGGAACAACCTAATCATTCCCATTTACCCAGTAATATTTGTAAGCATTATAAACAATGGGTATCCCGAATAT
>CAYYZJ010000941.1:0-2961 GCA_964475615.1 uncultured Flavitalea sp.
AACGGACTGCAGATCCGCGAAGATGGGATCTATGTAGATTGCACTTTCGGCGGAGGCGGCCATTCGCGCGAGATACTGAAACACCTCGGCAGCGCGGGCCGGCTATTCGCTTTCGACCAGGACGCCGATGCCGCTCAGCATGTGCCTGCCGATGCTAGGATCCATTTCTTCCCGCAGAACTTCCGTCATATCCAGCGCTTTCTTCGCCTGCATAAAATAGCGCAGGTAGATGGTATCCTCGCCGACCTCGGCGTAAGCAGCCACCAGTTCGATGTGTCGGAACGCGGCTTTTCCACCCGTTTCGACGGCGCCCTCGATATGCGCATGGATCAACGGCAATCGCTGACCGCTTACGATGTTATCAATACCTATAGCGAACAGCAGTTGCATAAGCTCTTCGAGCAGTACGGCGAAATCACGAATGCAAAAACCCTTGCCCGTACCATCGTGCAGGTAAGGCAGTCGGTATCGCTCAGAACCATTGCCAACTTCAAGCATGCCGTTGCTCCCGTGGTGAAAGGAAATCCCAACAAATACCTGGCGCAGGTATTCCAGGCCCTGCGCATTGAAGTGAATGATGAACTGGGTGCATTGAAGGAATTGCTGCAGCAGGTTCCTGCGCTGCTGAAGACCGGGGGCCGCGTGGTCATCATCAGCTTTCATTCGCTGGAAGACAGGATCGTGAAGCAATTCTTCAAGCACGGTTCATTCTCCGATGAAGAAGATGCCCATCCCTTCGAGGAGCATGCAGTGCCAAAGCTCCTGAAGAGAGTGACGAAAAAACCAATAACGCCTTCTGAAGAAGAGCAGGAAAAAAACCCCCGGTCGCGCAGCGCGAAATTGAGGATCGCTGAAAAGGTGGAGGCGTGAATCGTGAGGCGTGAATCGTGAGACGTGAATCGTGAGACGTGAATCGTGAGACGTGAATCGTGAGACGTGAATCGTGAGACGTCAGTTGTATAAAAAAAATTGTTTTCACGATTGACGATTGACGATTCACGCCTCACGATTGACGATTCACGATTCACGAAGATTCAATATAAAAAACATGAACAAGAAAGAACAAAAGATCGGGCTCGGGAGGCTGATCAGGTATCAGTGGATAGTGAAGAATATTCCTTTCTTCCTGTTCCTGGCCGTGCTGGCCGTGATCTACATCTACAACGGTCATTATGCAGATAAGGTTGTCCGCAATATCGGCAAAACCAGTAAGGAGCTGAAAGAGCTGCAGTATGAATACAAAACGCTGAAAAGCGAAGTGATGTTCCGGAGCAAGCAGAGCGAGCTGGCCAAAGCCGTTGAGCCGTTCGGACTGAAAGAGCTGACGGAGCCGGCCGTAGTGCTTAAAGACAGTGCTAACAGAAGTATGAAGTAAGAAATATGAAACAGGAACTGAAATTTATAATGGCTCATTGCCAATTGCTTATTGTCAATTCATAAACTACCAAACTTGGATCTTAAACGCGACATATTATGGAGAGTGTACCTGTGCTTTCTCTGCATAGTGCTGATCTCCTTTTGCGTTTTGGGAAGAGCTTTCTATATCCAGCGCTTCCAGGGAAGCTATTGGCGGGCACTTAGCGACAGCCTGCATCAGAAATTCGTAACGCTGAATGCAGAGCGGGGAACCGTTTATAGCGAAGACAGGAATATGCTGAGCACTTCCATCCCCTACTTCAATATCTATATCGATTTCGGGGCGGAAGGATTGCGCGAAAAGAATGGCAAGCGGTTTAAAGAAAACCTGGATTCATTATCCCGCTGCCTGGCTGCCTTGTTCAAAGATCAATCTGCGGCTATATATAAACGTGAGCTGCAGCAAGGCTACCGCAGCATGAGCCGCTATTTTCCGCTGAAAAAAGACATCTCCTTTGAACAATATAAACTGCTCCGGAATTTTCCGCTGGTAAGGCAGGGAAGAAATAAAAGCGGCTTCATTACCGAGGTCAACAGCAAAAGATTAAATCCCTTCGGGCTCCTGGCCAATCGTACCATTGGCCTGGCCAGAGCCAATGCGCAGAATGTGGGACTGGAAAGGATCTACGACAGTCTGCTGAAAGGAGAGAACGGCAGCCGCCTCGTTCGCTATATGGCCGCAGGAACCTATATTCCCGTTGAAGGATATGAGATAGAACCGGAGAACGGGAAAGATATCGTAACTACCATCGATGTAAACATCCAGGACATTGCAGAAAACGCCCTGCTGAAAATGATGACCGGAAACGAAGCAGAGCATGGCACCTGCATCGTGATGGAAGTGGCCACCGGAAAAATAAAAGCCATGGCCAATCTCGGCCGCCAGCCGGACGGAACTTATTGGGAAGACCTGAACTATGCCATCCGCGCTACCGAGCCCGGCTCAACTTTCAAGCTGGCCACCATGCTTTCCCTGCTCGAAGACAAGGCC
Source organism: uncultured Flavitalea sp. (assembly GCA_964475615.1). Taxonomy (GTDB): domain Bacteria; phylum Bacteroidota; class Bacteroidia; order Chitinophagales; family Chitinophagaceae; genus Puia. The sequence continues at coordinate 2,408 of CAYYZJ010000941.1, forward strand.
GTTAAGCTGACCGACCGCATCGACCTCGAAGGCGGCGCCTGGAAGATCAGGAACCGCACCGTGCGCGACGTGGAAAAACATGATAAGGCCGAGTTCAGCATCAAGCAGGCTTTTGAACTAAGCTCTAATGTTGGAATGGCCAAGCTGGCAGTCGGTCATTATTCGCAGGATCCGAACCGCTTTATCGATCACCTGAAAAAGCTCCGCCTGAATGAAGTTACGGGAATCGATCTCGCGGGCGAAACGCAGCCTATTGTGAAATCGCCGCGTTCGCGCACCTGGAGCGCCACTACCCTTCCCTGGATGGCTTTCGGATATGAAGTGCTGATCAGTCCGCTGCAGACACTCACCTTATATAATGCAGTGGCCAATAACGGAAGAATGATGCGGCCTTATCTGGTGGACACCATCGAACAGGCCGGAAGGATTATCAGGCAGAAAGAACCTGAGGTCATCAAAGAAAAAATATGCAGCGATGAAACCCTTGCCCAATTGAAAGAATGCCTGGAAGGAGTATGCAGGGAAGGAACAGCAAAGAACCTGTTTAAAAATAC
>CAYYZJ010000942.1:0-15575 GCA_964475615.1 uncultured Flavitalea sp.
CGAGGACAGAGTCGCTCATGTGTTTTAACTGTCGCTCTTGTGAAAGATCTTGAATACTATAATATTAAAGGAACGAACAAGAGTCCAAAAGTGGTCCGCTTTCAAGGAATGCAAACACAGGTCTGGATATTTCTTGCAGTACCTTTTCTTTCCTGTCATTCGGTGCAACAATATGAGCACTGATGTTCAGATTTGGCTGTAATGCCATTAGGTCAGCCATGCGTAAAATCCCTGAATAAATTGAAGTGGTGTGCTCCACTTCAAATGCTCTTATTATGGAACGACCTTTTATCCAAAGTACGTCTATATTTTCAATTGTTTTCAAGGTTGCATCGTCATAGTTCAGAGGAAGTATTTCTAATAAACAATCAGTCTTTGGTTTCCACATTTCAGCGATTCTTTGTCTGTCACTGCGAGGGAGCCAAATCTTAAAATTCATCTTCTCTCCGATTTCTGCAATGAGAGCTTGAATTTTTAAAGATTCGCGCAATGACCGTTGAGACGTTTGCGGTTGTGATGTTTCCTCATTTGTTGGGATAACAACTGAAACTTGTTTGCTGTCCTGTGTCTTTACAACTGGGGCTTTTAGTTTTTTTAGATCACCATCATTGAGTGGATACGTGGTTGGTGTTGTTGACTGCCTGATTAAGAGTTGTTCTAAATATCGGCCATCTGAATCTTCAAGCCTTCTCAAACTTCCCCTTATCATGCCAGTCCAGCCATAGCTGTTTTTAGAAAGATGTTGCGTAAATGAAAGGTTACTCCAGACTATATCTTCGTAGATCGGCACACTATGTTCAAGAGGTAACCAAACTTTGTCTTCAACGGTAAAGCGAATAATGAATGGGTCGTTTACAGGATAGAAAATCGGCTTGTTGTCTTCAAAATAATTTGATTTTACTTCCAAAACACCTGCCCAACGTGAAAGCTTGGTTATGTAGCAAATCAGTTTGTCGCCAGGTTTGATGTCAGAAGCTACCCCTCTTTGTCTCTCACGAAAACCTGATACAGTTCTATCGGAATTCTTGAATGCTTCATATGTGTCTGGCGAGAAAAGGTCAATGTAATAAGCCATGTAGTTATGGGAAAATTTTTATCTTTCAATGATGCCTTGGTTTGTCACATAGGGTTACAGCCAACGCTGACGAACTCGCAGTTTGAAATAGATCACTTTCAATTCGCCACATATATTGAAATGCCATCAATAATGTGTTTCCCCTTTTACTCACAGCAAAGCTTCGCCATCTCACTCACATACCTTTTATGCGGGAGAATTATTTTGTTCAAGTTAAACTGCTTTTTTAATTGCTGCAAATCGATTCGGCCTATTTTGATTAGGAACACTTTCACCACCCTTCACAATAAAAAACCAGAATTTATCCCCTTCAATATAGACCATAGGATCTACAGCGGATTTTATCATTTCTTTCGCTAATGTAGTCTTACCGGCGCCAACAGGCCCGGAAAGCAGGACAATAGGTTTTATCGTTTGGACACTCATGGCCGGGGCGGAGAATTTGCTGAGAGGTTACAAGCATTAAGTTAACGCTTTTTCAAATGATCATAAAGCCAACAGACAAAATCAAAAATCAGAGAACGGAATTGCACTGCATTTAATTCTGCCATATATTGCAGCACAATAAACCCGAATTCAACATGAACTGCTCGAGAAAACCATTACTGACTGTTGTTTGCTTTTTTACCTTAACGGCTGCCGCATTCTCCCAAAACAAACCGTCCATTTTCAGCGAAACCCCTGCTCAAAAAGAAACACGCATGGAATGGTGGACGAACGCCCGGTTCGGCATGTTCATCCATTGGGGATTGTATTCACTGGCTGCAAGACATGAATGGGTCAAGCACAACGAACATCTTTCCAATGAAGAGTATCAAAAATATTTCGACCAGTTCGATCCCGATCATTTCGATCCCAAAAAATGGGCTGCCGAAGCAAAGGCAGCCGGAATGAAATATGCCGTGCTCACCACCAAACATCATGAAGGCTTTTGCCTGTTCGACAGCAAATACACCGATTATAAAGCCACCAACACTCATGCAAAAAGAGATCTGGTAAAAGAATATGTAGATGCGTTCAGGGCGCAGGGATTGAAGATCGGATTTTATTATTCCCTGCTCGACTGGCATCATCCCGATTATACCATGGATGATGTTCACCCGCTGGTACAGGTAGATACCAGCCGCGCAAATTATGAACGTTGGAATAAAGGAAGGGACATGGCCAAATACAGGCAATACCTGAAAAACCAGATCACCGAACTATTGACCAACTATGGCAAAATAGACATACTGTGGATGGACTGGACATGGGATAAAAATGATAAGCGTGGCAAACATGCGGAAGACTGGGGCGCAGTTGAATTGATTAAACTGGTAAAGAAACTGCAGCCCGGTATCATTGTCAATAACAGACTGGGGCTCGAGGATTATGCAGACGGCGGCGATTTTGTTACACCGGAACAAGTTTCCACAAAAGAACTGGAAGCGTACAAAGGAAAAACCTGGGAAACCTGCCAGACCTTTTCCGGCTCATGGGGCTATTACCGGGATGAGACCACCTGGAAAACCCATCGCCAGTTATTGGATCTGCTGATCACTTCCGTTGCCAACGGAGGCAACCTCATTTTAAATGTCGGCCCCACGGCCCGCGGCGAATTTGACTATCGTGCCAACAATGCATTGGACAGCCTGGCCTATTGGATGCACGCCAATAGTAAATCCATTTACAACTGTACTTTTGCACCGGCTTCATTTGCCCAACCCGAAGGCACAAAGCTCACCTACAATGCAACAACAAAAAGATTGTATGTTCACCTTTACAATTTTACTGCAGGCACTACATTGGCCTTGCCCGGCTATGCAGGCAAAATAAAATATGCGCAGCTTTTAAATGACAATTCCGAAATATTGTATACTACAGAAGGCAATGACATCGTGTTGAAATTGCCCAAAACAAAGCCGCCTTATGAGATCCCGGTGATAGAGCTGTTCGTGAATTGATCATTACTGCTTGCTCAGGTAATACATAATATCGCCATTTTCCGTTATGACCAATTGTTTATCGGCCGGTTGAAATGTAAAGAAAAAGCCGAATTGCCTGTTCATGAACTTATCGCGATCAATGGCATCGAGAGCAAAATGATGCCCCTGCGTTTCCAGGGATAGATTGCCGTTATTTTTTGTGCAGATCACTTTTATCGGAGGCCGATCCGATATATAAGTGCCGGGGTATTTATCGAGTTCCTGGTCATTCAACACTATCGGCAACTATGCTGTCGACATAAGCGCTTCCTATTGCTTTTCGATATAATATTTTGCCATTTTTGGAGATGGCGATGCTGGCCATGGCCATATCATTTTTTGCAAGCGATTCAAAAAGGCTGTCGAGTTTGATCCGATTGACGGGCTGGGCCGATGAGATAATTGCGGAGAACAGAAAGAGAAAAAAGAATACCTGGCGCATTATGCATGTTGTTTTATTGAGACGCAATTTATGTTTCCTGGGTTACAAAGCATCACCCTTTTTTAGCATTGGCCGTTTGCTTCAAATGATCGGCCAGCCTTAAACTGAGCGCAACAATAGTAAGTGTGGGATTAACCGCTGCCGCTGTTACAAAACAGGAAGCGCCCGCTACATATAAATTGGCAATGCCATGCACTTTGCAATCGGCATCCACTACTCCGGCTTTCGGGTCATTGCTCATCCGGGTAGTGCCCATGTGATGCCAGCCTCCGCCGGTGAAAGAAGGCCAGCTCATATCGTGTTCATCGTGCAGGTAATCCATCATCTGGATGCGGCCGATGCCTGCGCGGCCTGCTTCCTGCCCTATCAGTTCATACAGTTTTCGTATGCTTCTTTTTTCGAGAGCAGTAAGCGCCCAGTTGAGATGCGCACGGGGAACGCCCAGGGCATCGCGCTCTGTGTCGAGCGTTACGCGGGAAAGCGGATTGGGCGATTGTTCAATGCGCGTGAAGCATTGGAAGATGCGGTTCCTGTCGCGCTCACTTGCCGAGCCGCTCAATGTTTTTGCATTCCTGAACCCGGCCAGCGTGCTGTCGAAATTTTTCCGGGAATCGGGAGCAGTCCAGATATCGATCATGGGCTTTACGTGTTTGGCAACAGCAAAAGAAGAAAGAGAAGCCGTGCCATTGAGCATGCGATGCGCTGCCTGTTTTTGCGCCGTTATTGCAAGTTCCGTAGTGATCTTGGCTCCACCCATTCCCGATTCATAAATATACATCGGCAGCGGGCGGCTGAGCCAGAGTTCGGCCGATTTGATCTCGAGATGTTCCATGAAATAGCGGCCTACATGATCGTGATCGTTGCCGAGCCCTTTGGGGGCTTGTGTGTTTGAAGCCAGCAGCAGCCTGGCGTTTTGAATGGAACAGCAGGCCAGGATAAATCGTTTGGCGCGTACCTCATGTGTTTTTCCAGCCAGGTTTTTTACAGTAACGCTGCGGATGGCCGATACGTTTTCATTGGCATTTATATTCACCATGTTCGCATAGGTATAGAGGTGAATATTTTTTGACTTGAGAATAGGCACCCTGTATTTATCGCCGAAACGCGTGGGCTTGCTGAACTGCCAGACCTTATGCCAGATCACCGATTTGTCCAATGCCATCGGAATGAGTGAAGGGTCTTTTTGCTGCCAGTAGGCAAGGTCATATTCATAAGGGCCCAGGTCGACAATATGATGTGCGCGTGCATAAAAAGGATCGAGTGTAGACCGGTCGATAGGCCAGCCGCTTCCGGGCACCCAGTCGCGCTTTTCGAAATCGATCGGATCGAAAACAGAGCAGTAGCCTGCCCAGTGACCGGTGGTTCCGCCGAAATAATGCAGGCGGCAGGCACGGAGGGAATAATAAGGCTGTCCTGTTGTTTTGCCGGCATAGAGATCCTGCATGGCGTCTTCATAATTGAATCCTCCGCCTTCGAGCAGGGCCACTTTATAAGGGGTATTGATGAATTCAACTGCGATGCTGATGCCTGCGGCGCCTGCGCCGATTATACAGATATCCGCTTCGATCAGCGATTGGTCATCGAGCTTTCTGGCATCGGTATGCATCGTTAGTTTGATTTGGAGTGCAGGTAAAAATATGCGCATTGACGCGCTTCTGTTCTTGAGAGCACCCAGCCTTTTATTACAATGATATTTCCTTTATCGAAATCCTGTTTGATGGCTTCTTCCAGCCTGGATGAAAGAACCGATGCCGCGGCAGCACTGCTGATCCTGTTTCCACCCGCATCCCTGGTCAGCGCTTCAAAGAGCGTGGATGACTGCGCTTCGTCAGGCACCTGCTTCGTATAGGCTTCACCGATACCTGCCAGTGTTTGGGTATCAGCAAGCGAAGCCAGGGTACGTGGCTGGCTGATCGTTTGTTCCCATTGCGGATTGCGTGAGCTGCAGTGAATGAAAGGCAGGCTTAATGAAGCGGAAAGGAATATGAATTTTCTTCTGTTCATGCTGCAATCGTTATGGCTGTATAAAAACGATCATTTTTCACCGGCCCGTCTGGATAATTCATTAATATAAATGATGGCTTCTTCAATAATGGTAAGCACGTTGTATTTAGTGAATTTGTCGATGTCATCATTTTCATCGATCATCTTCATTGCCTCATTCAATCTGTTAATGAGCTGATCCGTAGTATGAATGTCTTCGGGCATAAGCTAATCATTCAGGCTTATAAATTTACTAAATAAAATTCCAATAAACAGGCCCGGGCTGGAGAGATAATTGCATACGGTTGTATAAAAAATCGGTTATAAAAAGGGTTCAGTTTGGCTGGCCTGTCGTCCTGTTTGTGTTGCTTTTCAGTTGTTATGTCCGTTTCCAAACAGTATTCGTTCATTTGCGATCTATATACTATCTTAATGGTACAAATACGCTTATCCATGATCTTCCAACAAGCAATTCCTATTCTATATTCTATGGATGTGCTGAAAAGCCTCAAGTACTATGTGGAGGTGCTCGGTTTCGACAAAGGCTGGGATTGGGGAGATCCGCCGACCTTCGGCGGAGTGATAAAAGATTCCGTTGAAATTTTTTTCTGTAAGGAATACCAGGGCAATCCCGGAACCTGGCTGGCTTTGATCGTTGATGATGTGGATGAGTTTTATGAATCCGTAAAAGCTAAAGGCGCAAAAATATTAATGGCTCCCAAAACGCAGGAATGGGGAATGCGCGAAATGCTGGTGGAAGATCCCGATGGTCATGTGATCAGGTTTGGACATGCCGCACATCATGATGGCGGCAGAAACAAAAGCAGCGATCTGCCGCAATCGGTACGAATTGTTGCAAGAGCGCCTTCAAATGAAGAATACCGCCAGCTTGCATCTACAATGAACGGAAATGAAACCATAGTTCCTGCTGCTGTGCATACTGTTGTTGCAGAAGATGCAACAACCGGCAATCTGATCGGTTGTGTATCCCTGCTTGGCGACAACGCCGGATTTTATTATATCAGGAACCTGATGGTTCATCCTGAATGGCAGGGCAAACATATCGGAACAGCGCTGATGAAAGCGCTGAATACCTGGCTGGAAAAAAATGTATCTGATTATGCTTATGTAGGCTTGCATACGGCAGAGCATCTTGCGCCGTTTTACAGGCAGGTTGGGTTTGCACCGGCATTCGGGATGTACCGGGAGATCAGGAAGAAATAATGATCACCGGGCCGCATCGATCACCAGCACCCAATCATTCTGAACACCGGTTGACGGAGGAGTGAATTCCATAGCATCCTGCCGCTTCAGCGATCCGATCGGCTGATACTCGCCATTTCTCGGATTGAACCAGGATGCTCTGATGTTATCAGTTTTTATAAAGCTTGTATTGATGGTAATCTTTTTGCCTGCCGGTAGATATATCATCGCATATTGATTGCCGTTATCCCTGAACGCTTCAATATGTTCTCCTTTTTCTCCCTGGCCGGAAACGATGATGCTTTGATCGCGCATGCGGTTGGGCATGGGTCTCGATTCCATCAGCTTTTTCAGATAACCGGCCTGGAAAGCACCTGGGCGGTCGAGCGCATTTATCCATCCGCGGTCGGCATAATTGATCACTTCTTCACGCTCGCTCATGAATTGCCAAATGGCATGATGACCGTAAGTAACGCCGCATCCGCCGGCAAACACGGAGCGGTATAATTGTTTACGCACATCATAGTCCCTGAAATAGCCGCTGTCGGTATTCCATTTGGGCCAGGGATGCGCGGGATGGTCTTCATAGTTGGGCTCTCCGTCGAGAACAGGTTTAGTGGGAGATAAGTTCCAATCCCTGCTCACCCATTCCCAGGTCGGCGCATCGCGATGGCTGTGGCTGGACTGGATCATATTCAGATCGAGCCAGCTTTCCTGGTGCAGCCATGATGAAGAAGAATTTTCCCCGGGAGGATGATAGGTAATGATGCATCGATGCGCAGTAGCGTCGATAATGCCATTGGCCATGGCCCTCCATACCGGAACAACATCGGTGGCATCATTCCTGGCAGGTCTGTCGCCGCCAAGTATCCAGATGATATTGGGAAAATTTTTATACCGGTTGCCGAGCCAGTAACCGTACCGGTAAGCTTTTGCGCTGTCGAATATCACGGGGCCTTCTCCCCAGATCTTGATCACTTTATCGCCCCAGGTTGCCACCAAAGCCATGAACATGCCTTTATGAAAAGCCAGCTTCACTACACTGTCGACCAGCGAAAAATATTTTTCATTCGGCTTCAGCGGATCCATGTTTTCCAGTGAAACCTGTCCATAGCGGTTCGGCCTGTGCATGCTGAATTCTGAAAGCAGCACGGCCTGGATCACATTGAAACCTTTTGCAGCGCGGTTGTCGAGATAGAGATTGATTTCATCGAGCGTGAGGCGGGAAAACAGTTCCCATCCGGTATCGCCGAGCCAGAAGAATGGAGTTCCGTCTTCGTATTGCAGGTAATGATGATTGGGACTGATTTTCAGCCGGCCATGCTTCCAGTCAGGTTGGGCTGAGCAAAGCAGGCAAGATAAACTGAATATGGCAGCGCAGAGGGACCTTCGCATTTACTGGCTTCTGGAAATATCTTAAATAGGTTATTTAAGCGATCTTTTTATTTTTTTTACAAAGACTTCTGTTACGCCTGCAAAGTTGGCGATTTCGGATATGGAGAATTTGCCGGCTCTTAACAGGTTTTTTACCACGTCTGATTTTCCCTGCTCGATGCCTTTTGCAATGCCCTGTTTTTTGGCACGATCCAGTAAAAATTCTTCTATACCCATATTCTTGCTGTTTTTAGTAATTACTTCAAGGGCCTGTTCAAAATTAGCATTATTTTTTTCGTCCTCAAAATGAACATAGTACTTTAAAAAAGTCATCAGGCTGCGCACTTTGGCTATCGGTATTTTCCGGCTCAATCGTCGAATACATTTTCCAGGATGGCTTTCCAGAGTGTATCATCTCTCCTCATTATCCAATTTACCTGGATTGAAGACGGCAAAAAAGGTTAAAATCACCCTATTTGGAAAGGTTAATTACTCAGTTAATCACCATCAAATCCACAAACTCATTCACCGGCATATTGATCAACTTATCGTAATCGAGCGCGGCATTTAAAATTTGCTGCTGTTGCTTTTCAGGAAACCTTCGCGCGAGATTGATCTGGAATTTTTTGATCAGCTCGGGAATGCCTTCTTCCCTTCTGCGCTTATGACCGATCGGGTATTCAACGATCACTTCATTCAATATGGTTCCGTCATTCAGCTCAACGGTGAGCGCATTGGCAATGGAACGTTTTTCGGGATCGTGATAATCTTTGGTGAATTGCGGGTCTTCCTGTGTGAACATTTTTTCGCGCAGGGCATCGATGCGCGGGTCGGAAGCCACATCGTTTTCATAATCGGCGGCGGTCAGTCGCCCGAAAATAAGCGGAACCGCTATCATATACTGAATGCAATGGTCGCGGTCGGCGGGATTATAGAGCGGGCCTTTTTTATCGATAATGCGTATGGCTGCTTCATGCGTTCTGATGGTAATTTTTTTTATGTCATTGCTCGACTTGCCCGCAGCAGAAAGCAGATTGTGAATGATCATAGCCGCTTCAGCGGCTGTCTGTGCATGGAATTCGGCAGGGAAGGATATCTTGAACAGTACATTCTCCATCACATAAGATCCATAATCGCGCTGGAATTTGAATGCATTTCCCCTGAACGATACGTCATAAAAGCCCCAGGTTTTTGCAGTAAGCACGGAAGGATAGCCCATTTCGCCGGTCTTGGCGATCAGCGCCAGCCTCAGTCCGCGCGAAGTGGCGTCGCCGGCCGCCCAGGATTTACGGCTGCCGGTATTGGGAGAATGGCGATAGGTGCGCAGCGATTGTCCATCCACAAAAGCCAGTGAAATGGCACTGATCATTTCCTCCCTGCTCAGCCCGATCAGCTTTCCGGCAACGGCCGTGGAAGCGAGCTTTACGAGGATCACATGATCCAACCCCACTTTATTGAAAGCATTTTCCAAAGCTATCACGCCTTGTATTTCGTGCGCCCGGATCATGCCGTCGAGCACATCCTTTATCATCAGGGGCGACTTACGGTTAGCAATAGCCGATCTCGATAGCCAGTCGGCAGCAGCGAGGATGGCGCCGAGATTATCGGAAGGATGCCCCCATTCCGCAGCAAGCCAGGTATCGTTGAAATCGAGCCAGCGGATGATGGCGCCGATATTGAATGCAGCCGTTACCGGATCGAGCTGGAATGAAGTGCCCGGCACTTTTGCGCCGTTTGGAACAATGGTTCCGGGAACAACCGGCCCCAGCAGCTTGGTGCAGGCCGGATAGCTGAGCGCTTCAAACCCGCAGCCGAGCGTATCGAGCAGGCAATAATGAGCGGTTGTCCATGCCAGTTGGCTTTTGATCTCGTAGCCGAGCACATAGTCGGCAATATCGGTCAGTACTTTATCGGGCGCAGGTCTAACATTGGAGATCGTCGATGACATATTATCTTTTTTCTATCGGAATGAATGTTCTGTTCTCCGGCCCGGTATAATTGGCGCTTGGGCGGATGATCTTTCCATCCTGTCTTTGTTCGATGACATGGGCGCTCCATCCCGTAACGCGCGAGATAACGAAAAGGGGAGTGAACATCAATGTGGGCACACCCATCAGGTGATAGGAGACTGCAGAGAACCAGTCGAGGTTGGGAAACATTTTCTTCTCATTCCACATCAGGGTTTCCAGGCGTTCCGCGATCTCGAACAATTGCGTATCTCCCGCTTCGCGGGAAAGATCGGCGGCCACCTGTTTGATGATGGCGTTGCGCGGATCGGATATCGTATACACCGGATGGCCGAACCCGATGATCACTTCTTTTTTCTCCAAACGGTTACGTATATCCGCTTCTGCCTCCTCCGCGGAATGATAACGGCTCTGGATATCGTAAGCCACCTCATTGGCCCCTCCATGCTTGGGGCCGCGCAGGGCGCCGATAGCTCCGGTAACGGCGGAATACATATCCGATCCCGTTCCTGCAATAACGCGGGCGGTGAATGTAGAAGCATTGAACTCATGCTCTGCATACAGGATCAATGAAACCTGCATGGCTTTTTGCCAGGATGCCAAAGGCTTTTTTCCATGAAGCAAATGCAGGAAATGGTCGCCGACGGTTTCATCGTCTGTTTCCGTTTCTATGCGACGGCCGTTATGGGAGAAATGATACCAGTACAGCAATGCGGAGCCGAAAGACGCCAGCAGCTTATCGGCAATGGCCCTTGCCCCTGCCACATTATGATCTTCTTTTTCCGGCGAAACGCTTCCTAACGATGATGCGTATGTGCGCAATACATCCATAGGATGAGCGGAGGCAGGAAGCTGTTCCAGGATATTTTTCACCGGCGCCGGCAACCCGCGAAGCGATTGCAAGGTCGACTTATATGCTTTCCATTGAGATACAGTAGGCAGGCTGCCATGAATCAGCAGGAAAGCCACTTCCTCGAACGAAGCGCCCTGCGCCAGGTCAAGGATATCGTATCCGCGATAGTGCAGGTCGTTGCCGCTTTTTCCCACGCTGCAAAGGGCAGTATTGCCCGCAGGCACTCCTGAAAGGGCTACGCTTTTTTTAGGCTTGAAGGCGGGTGCATCGCTAGTATTTGACATAATCTTTATTTTTTCCTGAACAATTCATCCAGCTTTTCTTCATAAGCATAGTAGCCGATGCTTTCATACAGTTCGGCGCGGGTCTGCATGGTATCGACCACGTTTTTCTGCGTGCCTTCCCGGCGAATATGCTGATAAACATTTTGAGCGGCCTTATTGGCGGCGCGGAATGCAGAGAGCGGATACAGAATCAGCGATACGCCTGCGCTGCGCAGCTCATCTACCGTAAACAAAGGCGTCATGCCGAATTCGGTGATATTGGCAAGAATGGGAATACCGGCGGCTTCCGCAAATTTCTTATACTGCGGCAATTCATTCACGGCTTCGGCAAAAATAAAATCGGCGCCGGCTTCCTTGTAGGCGATGGCTCTTTCCAGTGTTTTTTCCAATTCCTCGCTGGCCAGTGCATCGGTTCTGGCCCCGATCACGAAATGTTCGTCGGTGCGGGCATCCACAGCGGCTTTGATGCGGTCTGCCATCTCATCCCTGCTCACCACTTCCTTGCCCGGCCGGTGACCGCATCGTTTGGCCCCGGCCTGGTCTTCGATGTGCAGTGCTGCAGCGCCCGCCCTGATCAACGATCTAACGGTGCGGGCAATGTTAAAAGCAGAAGGGCCGAACCCGGTATCCACATCCACCAGCAGCGGAGTGTCGGTAATATTGGTAATGCGGTCGATATCGGTAAGCACATCGCCGAGCGTGGTGATGCCGAGGTCGGGAATGCCGAGCGAGCCGGCAGCCACTCCGCCCCCGGAGAGATAGATGGCCCTGAAGCCCGCTGCCGTGGCCAGCAAAGCATGATTGGCATTGATGGCGCCGACGATCTGCAGGGGCTTTTCCTCCTGCATGGCCTGGCGAAAACGAAATCCGGGTGATGAATGTTTCATGTAGAGATATTAAACAGGAGCGAAGATCAGCGGTCAGGCATTATCGTTAGATTCGCCATAATACTTTTCGCCGATTTTGATGCGTTCGCGGCCATTGGTCAGCCGCCAGTTATTGGTATCGCGTAACGAATAAGCACAGCCGCAGTATTCCTGCATATAAAAATGTTCCCGCTTGCTGATCTCGAGCATCCTGGCGGAGCCGCCTTTCTTGCGCCAGTTATAAGTCCAGTACCTGATGCCCGGATAATGGGATGCCGCTCTTGTTCCGCAATCATTGATCTGATCCATATTCTTCCATCGGGAAATACCCAGCGAGCTCGAAATGATATCGAACCCATGTTCAAAAGCATATAATGCCGTTCGCTCGAAGCGCATATCGAAGCACATGGTGCAGCGGATGCCGCGTTCCGGCTCCCATTCCATTCCCCTGGCGCGGGCAAACCAGTTCTCTACATCATAATCGGCATCGATGAAAGGAATGCCATGCTTTTCGGCAAAGCGGATATTCTCATCCTTCCTCAGCTCATATTCCTTGCGGGGATGAATATTGGGATTATAAAAAAATATGCTGAATTCGATACCGGAGGCCATGATGGCTTCCATCACTTCGCCCGAACAGGGAGCGCAGCAGGAATGCAGCAGGAGCTTTTTTCCGCCCCCGGGCAATTGCAGCTTTTCGCGTAATAATTCCATCTGACGAAATATTAAACGCCTGCAAATTAACGATAATTTTGCGTGAATCGATGTCTTATTATGAAAGCGAATGATCAGTCTCTGTTGCTCCGGAAATTCAACCTCTGGTCAGATCTCAGCGATGAGGAATATGAAAAGCTGGATGTTGCGGATAATTTCAGGGAAGTGAAGCAGGGAGAATATATTTATTTCGAGGCCTATCACCACAACTATATCTACTTTGTCAAAAAAGGACATATCCTGCTGGGCAAGATCGATGATAGCGGGTCAGTGATCACCAAGGATATTCTCAGGGAAGGCGATTTCCTGGGGCAGGTAACGCTGGAAAAAGACAATCTCGACGGCGAGTTTGCACAGGCCATCAAATCCAACGTGTGCCTTTGTTCATTTACGATCGAAAAATTTACCACACTGCTGAAAGAAAATCCATCCATCTCCATAAAATATTCCAAGCTCGTCGGGCTGCGGCTGCGCAAATTCGAGAACCGGCTCATCAATATCGTTCAGAAAGATGCCAGAACGAGGCTGCTTTTATTTCTCGGCGAATTATTGAATGAACGGATCAGGCAGGCTCCGGTATATGGCGATACCGCCCGTATTCCCAGCTATCTTACCCATGAGGAAATAGCGCGGCTTATCGGTGCAAGCCGGCAAACGGTCACTACTATATTCAATGAGCTGAAAGAAGAAGGCGTGCTGGAATATTCCAGGAAGGAAATAAAGTTCCTGAGTTATAAGAAGCATTTCGGGGAAGGGATGCTGCTGCCAGGCGCCTGAAACAGCAGCATGCCCATTAACCCTTGTGAAACTCCTGCACCGTATTCATCTCCCCATCGCAAACACTTATGATCTTGCAGCTATCGGCATCCTCCAGGTGCACGATATAAGCAACAGGATGTTGAACCTGATCAACCTGTACTACAAGAGTGATATTGTAATCGTAATACCTGCTTTTGACCACTGCTCTTACATCGCGGGGAAGATCCTGTTCGCTGTAATACTTTAAGGTATAGATCCAGTCGCCATGAAAGTTATAAAAACTCCTGTGGCGGATATTGCCGTTGACAAAAACAACCGCATAACCTTCTTTGGTCTTGATCCATTCGGCATCACTGGCATCGGCGAACCTGCTGGTGAAATCCCTGACGGCGCGAATGTTGATATCGTTCAGATAAAGATTATGCTTGTGCGAGAATGAAGTATCTCCCAATATCAGGATGTTTTTCAGTTGCTGCGCTTCTGCCTTGCCGGTAATCAATCCAAGCGAAATAAAGGCAGATAAGAATAGTGTTTTCATAACCGTGTTTTTTAAATGAATATTTTCTTTACACAAAGCAAATCCATTTACCGGCCGGTATTTTTTTAATTCGACAAACCCATAAAACCAGTCGACCATCCAGGCAAATCCGGGTAAAATGCCGTTTGGCCGCAATAATTGCAGTTCGTCGAAATATGCTGCGCTGCCCGGGCTGCTGGTAGTATTTTTATACTGGGAATTTCTGCCATGCAGTTTTTAAAAAAGAATATTGCCTTCAACCTGTTGTTCTGGGTGTTGTATTTTCTGTACGAATGGCTGGCCAATGCTTCCGTGAACAACGAATACAAAAGGTACCTGATCAATGCTGCGGTCATTGTGCCTATCGATATCGCGGCCACCTGGGTCACTATGATCCTGATCAGGCGGTATTATGCAAAAGGAAAGCGGCTGGTATTCTGGGCAGGATTCATCAGCAGCCTGCTCTTCTTTGTTTTTACAAAGCGCGCTTTCAATTATTATTACACTTATCCGAAATACTGGCCCGGCACCCACGAAACCATGTCCTTCTTCTTTTTCCCCAAGCTTCTTTTTGAAGGCGTGAGCATATACCTGATCGTGGCGCTTTACGGCATGTTCTATTTCATTCGCGCCTGGTATGAACAGCAGCAGAAAGCACAGGCGCTGCAGAAAGATAAGGTGGAAGCGCAGCTCGAGCTGCTGAAATCGCAGGTGCAGCCTCATTTTATTTTCAATACGCTGAACAATATCTATTCCCTGTCGGAACAGCATGATGGCCGCACTTCGGAATTGATATACCGCCTGTCGGCCCTGCTGAGCTATATGCTTTACGACAGCAAGGAATACACGATCCCGTTGAAGAAGGAAATAGAATACATCAACAATTATATCGAGCTGGAGAAGATCAGGTATGGCGACCGGCTCGATGTATCGGTAAATATTTTTGACCAGGTGGATCAGTTCCGGATATCTCCGCTTCTTTTATTGCCGCTGATCGAAAACAGTTTCAAGCACGGTGTATCCAATAATATTGAAGATAGCTGGATCAGGATGGATGTATCTGTTCGCGAAGAATGGCTTTCGGTAAAGATCGAGAACAGCTACTGCAAGGGAAGCATGAAGAATGGAACGAATAATGGCATCGGCCTTCAGAATGTAAAGAAAAGGCTGGAGATACTCTATCCATCCAGGCACGAATTCCGGTATATCCGGGAAGGGCAATCATTCCTGACCATACTGAAAATAAAGGATCTCGATTATGAAAGTACAATGCTTAATTATTGATGACGAGCCTCTGGCCAGAAAACTGCTGGCTTCCTATATAGCCAGGATAGAAGATTTTGAGCTGAAGGGTGTTTGCAGAAATGCACTGGAAGCATTCGGCTTTCTGCAGAAGAGCCATGTGGATATTATTTTTCTCGATATACAAATGCCCCAGATGTCGGGCCTCGAGCTGATCAAATCATTACATGAAAAACCGGCTATCGTGTTTACCACTGCTTTCAGGGAATATGGGGTGGATGGATTTGAGCTGGACGCGCTCGATTACCTGGTGAAGCCGATCACATTCGACC
>CAYYZJ010000943.1:0-1704 GCA_964475615.1 uncultured Flavitalea sp.
AACAATACCGGAAACACATCACTCACCCCTCAGCGGCAACTGGCCTTCAACACCATTGCCGACATCGTATTGAGGAACCATGAGGCTTATGACAATGGCCTCAGCAATTTCCAGGCAACCATCGAGTATGCCTTGTACATCATCGCCCTGCACTGCGAGGAAGGCGATCAGGAACGGGAGGAATATATCCATGAGCTTCATGTGATATATTCCATGTTCAAAAAGATTGAAGAAATTGTCGTTCCCCGAAAAATCAAATCCCTGGAGGCAGAAGAATGAAAAAGGGGCATGCCATCCACCTGCAGCAGCTCCGCAGTAAAGCCGCTGCCGCCAGCAGCTCCTGGGAAACCCGGCAATATAAGTTGAAAATTATGCCTGTCCTTTCACGCGGCTATTTCCCCGGGTAAGTTGCATCATGACTGATACCATCTTACGCTATGAAGTAATGAAGCAGATTGATACGGGCAAGCCGTTCGACCTAATATTCCTGACCGCAGACCGCCGGCGGGGCACCGGCGGTGAAATCAAAGAGGTTAAGAACTGGGCCAAGGTGAAGTTTGATCCGGCCGATGTGCGGCTTCCCGGGCAGTATACCCCAAAGCATGCCCTGGTCAAAGATCCGCGCCATGCCCTTCATAAAACGATCAATATCTATAATCCCGCCAATAGCCGGGACCACATCATCACCGTGCATTGGCGGCTGATGGTTTTTTTTAACGGTAAACGCATTGTAGCATGAGCCGCATAAACATGATCAATGGAATCGGCTTCAGCAAATATAGCGGCGCCATGTATATGGACATGGCGGCGGTTGGCGCTCCCAGTCCCATCCAGAGCGATATGCCGGCCCGGGATATCGAACAGACCGTTCCGTTTTCGATCACCAATACGTCCCCCTGGGCCATGTGGGGAGATGATAATCTCATGCCCAATACGCTCATGGCTTACCTGGATACCTGCGGCATCCTCAATGCCATCGTGGATGGCAAAAGCCGGTTCGCCCTTTGCGAGGGCCTGGTGCCCGCGCAGGTGATCCGCAATAAAAGCGGCCAGATCGAGGTCGTGGATATCGTCAACGATCCGGAGATATCAGATTTCCTGGAGGCTAATAACCATTACTATCAGTGTTTTTCCTGGATGAAGGACATCTGCGGATTTCGCAATGGGGTGGCCCGGTATATGCTCGACAAGGAGCGCAAAAAAATTGCAGCATTCCAGCGCGATGATGTAAGTGAGATGCGGTACGAATTGATGGATCCGCAAACCGGCAAGATCAATTCCATTTATCTATCCGCCTCCTGGGACCGAGTAGGCCACGTAATCGGGAGTGATACCTGGCAATATGTACGTAATGTCAATCTGCTTGATCATAACAATCCGGTCCTCGATCTGATCCGGAAAGTAGAGGATGGCAATGAAGTAGAATTCGCATTGACGTTCCGGTACCCGGGCTGGGGTAAAAAATATTATGCCACGCCGCTATGGTATGCTGCGCTCAAATGGGTAATGATCGCCCAAAGCGTGCCCGATATGAAAAATGCGCTGTTCAAAAATGCCATCCGGCCCAAATGGATGGTGCTTATCCAAAAACAATTCTGGCAGCGCCTGCTGCAAACCAAGGGTAAAAGCTACCAGGATTACACGGCCAAGGAGATAGAGGATAAAAAGAATGCATTCTATGATCAAATTGATGAGCAGCTTACG
>CAYYZJ010000944.1:0-1665 GCA_964475615.1 uncultured Flavitalea sp.
TTGAGTGTTGAGTGTTGAGTGTTGAATATTTTAAACACTCAACACTCAACACTCAATATTCAATTTTTTTTAAACCAGCATTCTCAGCGGCTCTTCCAGCAGTCCTTTCAGCGTTTGCATAAATGCCGCGCCTTTGGCTCCGTCCACCACGCGATGGTCGCAGCTCAGCGTCAGCTTCATCACATTGCCCGGAACGATGGCTCCGTTCTTCACTACAGGCACCTGCTGAATAGCGCTTATGGCCAGGATGCAGGCGTTAGGCGGATTGATGATGGCAGTGAACTCATCCACTCCGAACATGCCCATATTGGAAATGGTGAATGTGCTGCCTTCCATTTCGGCGGGCTGCAGTTTTTTATTCTTTGCTCTTTGTGCGAAATCTTTTACTTCGGCAGCGATCTGTGAAAGGGATTTGGTATCGGCAAAATTCACTACCGGCACCAGCAGCCCTTCATCCACTGCTACGGCCACGCCGATATTGATATGATGATTGATCCTGATCTTATCGCCCAGCCAACTGCTGTTGATCATGGGATGCTGCCTGAGCGCTACGGTAACGGCTTTCAGCACGATGTCATTGAAAGATATTTTTACGGGAGAGATGTCGTTGATCTTAGCCCTGCTGGCTACCGCCTGATCCATGTCCACCGTTACAGTCACATAAAAATGCGGGGCGCTGAACTTGCTTTCTGCAAGGCGCTTGGCGATCACCTTCCGCATCTGCGATACAGGAATTTCTTCAAAGCTGATCTGCCCAGCAGGAGCGGAAACAGCAGGTGCTGAAGGCGCTGCGGGCTGAGCGGCCTGTCCGCCGGCAGTAGGAACAAAATTATCTACATCTCTTTTTATGATCCTGCCTCCGTCGCCGCTTCCATGTACCTGCGAAATATCGATGCCTTTTTCGGCAGCCAGTTTCCTGGCCAGGGGAGAAGCTTTTACTCTTCCGTTGCCATTCAATGATGGTTGTTGTGCAGGTGCGCTTGCTGCGCCCGTGATGGATTCGGCAGCGGCTGTTGCAGGCTGTTCCTTCACTTCAGCGGGTTGCTGCGCAGCATTTCCCTTGTTTTTGGAAGCGGCCACGATTTTCTGCACGTCCACTTTTTTCTCGTCTCCGATAATGGCCAGCAGGTCGTTCACGGCGATCTTTTCGCCTTTCTGGGCGCCGGTATACAGCAGTTTTCCTTCTTTATAGCTTTCGAGCTCCATGGTGGCTTTGTCGGTTTCTATATCGGCCAGCACGTCGCCTTTTTTTACCGTGTCGCCCACTTTTTTGTGCCAGTCTGCGATCACGCCTTCGGTCATGGTATCGCTGAGGCGCGGCATCAGGATCACTTCTTCCATCTTGGAAAGATCGATGGCAGGGCCTGACGGAGCTGAAGGAGCGGGAGCGGGAGCCGGTGCCGGTGCGTCTTTGGAAGCTTCCGGCGCCGCTTTCGGGGTTTCCGGCGAGGGGGCCGGGGCAGCCTTGGGAGCTTCCGGCGCCGGAGTGGATCCCGGTTTAGCACCCTTTATTAATGAACTGATATCTTCCCCGGGCGAACCGATGATGGCCAGCAATTCATTCACCTGTACTTTTCCTCCTTTATCGGTTCCGGTGTACAATAAGGTGCCGTCCTTATAACTTTCGAGATCCATTGTTGCTTTGTCTGTTTCCACTTCAGCGAG
>CAYYZJ010000945.1:0-5067 GCA_964475615.1 uncultured Flavitalea sp.
CTATATCTCTCATCCCGCATCCCGCATCCCGCGTCCCGTATCACTTTCTGATTCTCCTGTTCTTTGGATAATAATTGTTGATCCGGTTGGGGAGGAGCTTGGCCCAGCCGAGATTTTGTTCTTCGTATCGTACCAATACCAGAGCCCTGCGGGGATCGCTTATTTTTAATTCTTCCTTGCGAAGATATTGAATGGCTTCTTCCCGGTTCAATGATAAGAAGGGGATGTTAGGAGAAACGATGGTACTAAGCGCCAGATCGTGTTCAGGGATCAATTCTCCTGCATTTGGGCGGCCTAATGCCAGTCCCGCTCTTTTCAGATATAATGCTTCCTGCAGCAAAGCAAGGTCTTCCGCATGGCCTCCTTCCAGCGCATGAACCAGACCGTTATATTTAAAATAGTATAGCAGGTTATCCCCCTTTATGTATTGGCTTATAACCTTTTCTTCATTTTTATTCAATTTTTCCTGAAGCTTATTCCGGAGCTTCGGACAAACAAAATTTGCTCCTTCCTGTTTTTGCATACAGGCAATAAAAAACCCTTCTCCCTTTAACTTATCCGGGAAAAAACGATAGCTCCAAACGCGATGTTTGGGAGATGCTGTTTCCAGAATATTCCATTCCGGTTCGGTGTGCAGCCTGAGGTTCGTTATCCGGAAATTTTCCACCATCCAATCCAGTATATCCTCATTCTCCTCCCGCGAATAGGAGCAGGTGGAATAGATGAGCAGGCCGTTTTGTTTGAGTGCAGGCCAGGCATCGGCAAGTATGCGCTGCTGCCGTTGCTGGCAGATATTAACTTGTTCCGGGCTCCATTCCCCGATCGCTTCCGGATCGCGGCGGAACAGTCCGCTTCCGCTGCAGGGCGCATCGACCACCATCACATTAAAATAATTTTCCAGCCTTGCAAACTCACGGGGATCGCTATTCGTAATAATAGTATTGGCAGCTCCCCATTTAATCAGGTTCTCTTCCAGCACCGGCACCCTCGATTTGATCACTTCATTGCTGACCAGCAGGCTGTCTTTCGATATCAGCGATTGAATGAGCGTGGATTTGCCGCCCGGGGCAGCACAAAGATCAAGCACTTTCAATGGCTGCGAAAGACCGGCGGCCTGCTTCAATGCCTGCTCCAGGAACATGCCGGATGCTTCCTGCACATAATAAACGCCGGCATGGAACAAAGGGTCTGAGGTGAAAGAAGGCCGGTTGGACAAATAATATCCCTGCGATGACCAGGGAATTTTTTCCTGAATGTTATACAATGAAAATGCGCGATCGGTCAGCTTGGCCTGATTGAACCGGATGGAAGTTACCTGCCCGCCGGAAGCATGCACCTGTTCAAATGCAGCGCGGTCAAAACCCGGGAGGCCGGAAAGGGAGGACAATAATTCTTTTGGCAAAGAAGGCAATTCAGGCAGCTTTAGAAAATAAAACAGCAAAATTATTGAAGTCGGCCAGAACAAAGCAACAAATCATTTCATAATGGGTCTTTTCAAATTAAAAACCAGTCATGCCAACTAAGTCCGGTCGCATTCCCTGGATGGATTATCTGCGTGGGTTTATAACCGTGCTGGTAGTGGCTCATCATTCTTCCCTGGCTTATACCACCTTTGCCCATTTTAATAAAGATGCGTATAATGCATCGACACACCCTGTGGTGGATACAATAAGATGGAGGGGCCTGGATATTTTTGAAGATTTCAATGATATATTCTTCATGTCGCTGATGTTTTTGATCAGCGGGATTTTTGTCGTGCAAAGCATCGAAAAAAAAGGGATTAAATTATTTATCCGCGACCGGTTCTATCGCCTGTTCATTCCCTTTGTGATTGGAGTTACCCTTCTGATGTTACTGGCTTATTATCCGGCCTGGTTACTTGCTTATAAAAAGAATGATATTAAAGCCTATATTGTCGATTTTTTTACGGTGGAATCCTGGCCCGTCGGGCCGCCGTGGTTTATATGGGTATTGTTTGCATTCAATCTCCTGTTTGCTTTATTTTATCCCTTTGCCAAACGGGCTATAATCAAATCGGCAACATGGCTGGCACTATTGAAGCAGCATCCCGTAAAAATTTTGTTGATATGGTATCTTGTCACCTGGATCTTATATGTGCCCCTCGTGCTTTGGGTTGGCCCGGGAACCTGGACGGGCATCGGGCCATTTGATTTCCAGTTAAGCAGGATCATACTATATTTTGGATATTTTATATTGGGAATATTAATTGGCAGCCCCGGATTGAAATATGGAATTTTTGAAGAAGGGGCATTGTTCACAAAAAGATGGCCGGTCTGGTTGATCGGTTGCGTATCGGTTTATGCACTGTTAAAATTAAGCGAAGCACCCTTTACCCGGCTTTTGGAACAGCATAAAGCCGGTTTCATGCAGGTAAGGCTGATGTACCGGTCAATATGGACATTGTCATGCACACTGAGCAGTATTGCATTGCTAACATTATTCAAGCGTTTATTTCATCATTCAGGTATTTGGTGGGATTCGCTTTCGGCCAATGCGTATGGCATCTACCTGGTTCATTATATTTTTGTGCTTTGGTGCCAATACTTTTTATTGAACTTTAACTTGCCTGCTCTAATTAAATTTTTAATAACATTTATAGTGTCCTTAATGATAAGCTGGGGAGTAACCTATGCGATACGAAGGATCAATTTTATTGCCCGGTTTCTTTAGAGATTAATCTACAAATTCTTGATCTCCGCAATCAATTGCTGCAGCACCCCTTTGGCGTCGCCGAAAAGCATGGAGGTTTTGGGTTGAAAGAAGAGTTCGTTTTCTATGCCTGCATATCCGGGCTTCATGCTGCGCTTGTTGACGATAACGGTTTTGGCAAGCTCCACCTCCAGTATAGGCATGCCGAAAATGGGAGAAGCAGGATCGGTTTTGGCAGCAGGATTGACCACATCATTGGCACCCAGCACAAGCACTACATCGGTAGTAGGAAATTCTTCATTGGCCTGTTCCATTTCCAGCAGCTTATCATAGCTCACATCGGCTTCTGCAAGCAATACGTTCATGTTCCCGGGCATGCGGCCGGCCTCCGGTTGAATGGCATATTTTACGTCCACCCCTTTTTCCGACAATATTTTTTCCAGCTCATGGCAGGCATGCTGCGCCTGGGCAACAGCCAGTCCGTATCCCGGAACGATCATCACTTTGCCTGCATAGCTCATGACCATGGCCGCATCGCTGAGGGAGATCTCTTTATATGAACCCTGCTCTTTTTTATCGCCGGCCGCCGGAGTGCTGCTGCTGCCAAAGGATCCGATCAATACATTTTTCAATGAGCGGTTCATGGCCTTGCACATGAGTATCGTGAGCAGGGTGCCTGCAGCGCCAACCAGGATACCGCCGGTAAGCATGGCTTTGTTATCATACAGGAATCCGCCGCAGGCAGCAGCAACGCCGGTAAAGGAATTCAATAAAGAAATGACTACAGGCATGTCGGCGCCGCCGATGGGAAGAACGAAAAGAATGCCGTAAAGCAATGCGAGCGCGACAGTGGGAAAGAACCAGATTTCGGCATTGCCGGCTGCTGAATTATAAGCCATGAAAGCAAAAAAGAGTACGAGCGCCAGCAAAATAAGATTGAATATATGCTGCCCCTTAAAAGAATAATCTTTCACCTTGCCGCTGAGCTTTCCCCAGGCAATGATGCTTCCTGCAAAAGAGATGCTCCCGATAATGGCGCCGGCAATGATGGTGAGATATTCGCCGAATTCAATGAGCTCAGAAAAGGAATCGAATTCGGAAACAGCATTATTGCGATAGATATGATAGAACTCCACAATCGAAATCAACGCCGCACAGGCCCCTCCCATCCCATTAAACAAACTGACCATCTCCGGCATCGCCGTCATCTTCACTTTCCTTGCAGCCAGCGTTCCGGAAACGGCGCCGATCAGGATGCCGCCGAATATCCATCCGTAATTATGCAGCTTATGCCCCCCGTCTTCATATAAAAAAATAGTTCCGATAATGGCAATGATCATTCCTCCTGCAGCAATGAGATTGCCCTTTCTTGCCGTGGCCGGGTTCGACAGCATCTTCAGCCCCAATATGAATGTTACTGAAGCAATCAGGTAACAAACAGTAAGTATATTGAATCCCATAATCTGAACCATGATTTCAGGCGATTTTGCCGATTTACCGGAACATCATCAGTTCAATCAGTAAAATCGTATAAAATCCGTTATTTTTTCTTTTTAAACATTTCCAGCATCCTGTCTGTTACCACAAATCCGCCTACCACATTTAAGGTGCCCAGCACTACTGCCAGGAATCCCAGCGCCAGGGCCAGGTAATTATCCTGCTCGGCCTTTCCCATGACGATGATGGCGCCGATGATGATCACGCCGTGAATGGCATTGGCCCCGCTCATGAGCGGAGTATGCAGCACGCTGGGCACACGGCCGATCACTTCGATGCCGAGAAAGATCATCAGTATAACGATATAGATCATCTGCTGATGAACGGAGATCCAGGATAACACTTCTTCCATATATCAATTTTTTAGCTCGTATTTTCAGCGGCCTCCTTTACTCTTTCATGTATCAACCCGCCTCCATGTGCGATGCAGCAGCCTTTGACCAGGTCATCTTCAAAATTCAAATCGAGTTTTCCTTCTTTGCTGCTGATGAGCTGCAGGAAATTCGAGATATTCTTTCCGTAAAGCTTGCTTGCATCATAAGGCATGGATGAAGGCAGCGCCGAATCGCCGATAATGGTCACTCCGTTATGAACAACGGTTTCATTGTTCTTTGTGAGTTCGGTATTGCCTCCTGTTACTGCCGCCAGATCAACGATGACTGATCCTTTTTTCATCGTTGCGATCATGGAAGCAGTTACCAGCACCGGCGCCTGCCTGCCGGGTATCTGCGCAGTAGTGATCACGATATCGGCCTTTGCTACGCTTTCCGCTATCTTGGCTTTCTGCCTTTGCTGAAATTCCTCACTCTGCTCAACGGCATAGCCTCCTGCTTTGGATGCATCGGCAGCGCCTTCCACTTCAATGAACTTGCCGCCGAGGCTCATCACTTCCTCTTTTAC
>CAYYZJ010000946.1:0-8178 GCA_964475615.1 uncultured Flavitalea sp.
ATTCCGTCTGCCGATAACCGCTGCTGATTGAAAATATATCATTGAAGTTATGTACAAAAGCTGATAGTAATTCGTCTGATCGAACTAAAGCTGGGATTTGCAAATAGCTGATCTTAAAATGTCGAGCCCAACTTGCATAAAGCCGAATGCTGTGCGACGGCTTTCTTTGTCATTTCAATAGTCTTGCTGATATACAATCTTTCCGTATATTATCGTTAACACGCTTTTATTTCCTGGCAGTTGCTGCGCAGGTATTGTAAAAATATCCTGCGATAAAACGGCAAGGTCTGCAAGCATTCCAGGAATTAATGCTCCCTTATACTTTTCTGCAAACTCCGCATAAGCAGAACCTTTTGTATAAGCAATAACGGCTTGCTCTCTGCTGATGTTTTGACTTGAATCAGTTTGTTGAGATGTCATGAACACAATTATAATCCCTAAATTCTTAACATCATTCATTAAGGCTTGTGATGTTATACCAACTCCATGTTCTATTCTTACTCTTTTTTGTTTCCACTGGTCAGCATTTGCCATTTGCTTCATAAGATTTAAAACTATTTTAGTAGAACTATCGCCTGTTATATGCATCATTAGTTGCGTGCTACCAGTCAATGCTTCATTCAAAATTTTTTAATTTTGTCTTTGGAAAAATCAAGTTTTCCATATCAGTTATTTCTGTTTGGATAAGGAATTGTCATTAAAGCTGTTTGTTCTAAAGACGATCCATCCATTAAATATTTCACTCCTGAGACATACGTAAGTGGTGTAAGCCGGGTATTGCCCATATTTATTTCACTGAAATTTCGTCCTTGAACTGTGATTTCAGGCATTGGAATAATCCTTGTTCTTACCGGAAGATTTGCTTGAGTAAAAAACCATCTTGCCGCATTTCCCTGCATTGTACTGCTCATATTTTGAACTGTTGTAATACCTAATGCCAATTCTTCATTGGCATGAGCACGCAGCGCATTAATTAAAGCAGTAGTATCTGATATAGTTATCGCTTCCCATACCGGAAATTGTGCATACTCATACAAAGCACCTGTTATATAATTGGTTCCTTGCCCTCGTTCATACCAACCACCTAATGGGTTAGCAGCCGTGTCTGAAACATGAATAGCCCGAAGAACCTGGCTGTTAACTATCATTCCATGTCCCCACATAATTTGAAGTACAAGCGGATTTTCAGGTGCTATACTATCCAGTAATTCTCTTCTTATATTTGTATCGTTGAAAGCTGCTAATCCTATTGTTGCCTGAACCCATCTACAACCGTCTTGCCTTTTACATCTATTTGTTTTGTTTTATCCGATGCTAACTTTTCAATTTCATGATTAGTGCCAATTGCTAATATTTTATTGTTCTTAATCGCCAGAGCCTGTACGTATAGTTGTGAAGAATCGGATGTAAAAACTTTTCCATTGGTCAAGATAATGTCTGCTGTTTGTGCGGATACTGTTGCATTGATTAATATGATTAAACAAAGCAATGTGCCTAAACATTCAAGGTTTGCTTTAAGTATTTTAACCATTGCAATTAATAATTATGATGTGTCAAAATAAGCTGACACACAACACATAAATATACATCACTCATTATACAATATCAACCAAAAACGATTTGAAATCCAATCGCTTACAGTTCGCTAAAAATATTGTAGTAGCGTCAATGATGCGTTCGCTGTTTTTATTGCAGAAGAATTTCGTAGACTACCATTCTATCTTTCCACTACGCCAAAGATCGTCGAATGGACTGATGATATTGACCAGGCTCGTCCTGGAAACATGCAAATATCGTTCGGTTGTAATATACCGGATATCCGTTCCCTTTTCCAGCAAATGGGTTGCGAAACTATGTTTTAAGGAATGAATGCCTACCGATTGAATATCCGGGCTTTCTCTTTTGACAACGAAAAATCCGCTGGATGGTTCGCAGGGGATAACCTGTTCCCGTTTGCTCGGATTCAAAAAGATATTCTTTCGGCCCGGAGCCTGTGGTTTTTATATATGACCCTACTGCTCCAGCGGACACGAGAATCCGTTTTATCAACAGATTCAGTCTGGGATTCTCAGGGGTTTTTTCCTTATTCACGGCATGGCTTTGCCATCTCACTCACATACCATTTTATGCGGGAGGGGTTATTAGTTCAAGTTAAATTGCTTTTTTAATTGCCACAAATTGAATCGGCTAATTTTTGGTTAGGTGTTTTCACCTAATCAGGGCAACGGGCAAAAACAGACCTTCCTAAATCAGAATTAAATCTTACATATTAAATCCAATTCATTTCCATCCTCCGCCCAGCGACCGGTACAGCTCTACCATGGCGCCGAGCTGCTGGCGCTGGATGCTGGCGAGGTTCAGCTCTGCCTGCAGGGCGTTGCTCTGGGCAGTGATCACTTCAAGATAATTGGCCATATCGCTTTTGAACAGGAGCTGTGCATTGGTGATGGCCCGGTGTAAGGTATCTACCTGGTTATGGGCGATGGCTTCCTGCTGTTTCAATTTTTCATTCTGCACGAGCGCGTCGGATACTTCTCCCACTGCATTCAGGATC
The DNA here is from genome assembly GCA_964475615.1 of uncultured Flavitalea sp. GTDB lineage: Bacteria > Bacteroidota > Bacteroidia > Chitinophagales > Chitinophagaceae > Puia. The sequence continues at coordinate 2,555 of CAYYZJ010000946.1, forward strand.
GATTGCCTGAACTGGATCACGGCCTGCTCGCGCTGGATCTTGGCGATCTCGTACTGGGTTTTCAGTTCCCTTCTTCTGAAAACAGGCTCTGTGATGGAACCTGCTGCAATGCCGAATAAAGAGCCTGGTATCTTAAACCAGTTGCTGGCCTTGAACGCTTCCAGTCCACCGCTTGCCGTAATGGTGAGCGAAGGATACATACTGGCCTGCGCCACGCCTACCAGTGCATTGGCGACCTTGAGCGACATTTCGCTGGAACGCACATCCGGCCTCCGGCTCACGATGGAGGCAGGCAGTCCGGCAGGCAGGCTGTCGGGAAGATTGAGCTCTTCAAGCCTCGCATGCCTTTCGATGCTGTCGGGATAATGGCCTGTCAGTATCTGCAAAGCATTTTCCTGCAGCGCGATGCTTTGCTCCAGTTGAGGGATCAGCAGTGCGATGGACTGCTTCTGCGCATCGGCCTGCTGAACAGCCAATGCCGTTGCTTCGCCGGCATCTTTGAGATAACGGGTAAGCCTAAGCGTACTGTCGCTCAGGTTCAGGTTCCGGTGTGCAATGTCGAGCTGCTTGTCGAGCATCAGCAGGTTAAAGAAATCCTGCGCGATATTGGCCACCAGTTGCGTTTGCACCGCCTTGGTGGCTTCATAGGTTTGCAGGTATTCTGCAAGGGTGGCTTCTTTCTGCCGGCGTATCTTTCCCCATATATCGATCTCCCAGCTCAGGTTCAGTCCGGCTATATAATCTTCAACATGCTTGCTTCCCAGAAAGCTGCCGATGCTGATGCCATTGAGGCTGTTGTCGGAAGGGCGGGTATACGTGCCCGTTGCCTGGAAATCGACCTGGGGCAGCCAGAGCAGCTTGGCCTGCTTTACCTGCTCCTGCGCAATGCCGATCCGCTTGATGGCGAGCTGCAGGTCGTAATTGTATTGAATGCCGCGTTCTATCAGGCCCTGCAGCGTGGTGTCGGTAAAAAATTTTCTCCATTCTATATCGGCGATGCTGCTGGTATCGGCAAAGCTGGCGTTCCTGTACTGCGCGGGCAGGTCGAGGTTGGGACGCTGGTAGTTTTTACCTGCGGTGCAGGCAAAAGCGCCGGTGAGGATCAGCAGCAATAAAATGAAATGATACATGCTATTGTTTCTTCTTGCCATGATAAATTGTTTAATGATTATTCGTCGACCGGCATCTGGTATGTTCTCGGGCCGCCGGTGACCTGTTCCTGCAGGTATTGGAAGATGACAAACAATACCGGTATGATGAATACGCCCAATATTACTCCGGTAAGCATGCCGCCTACGGCGCCTGTGCCGATAGAGCGGTTGCCCAGCGCCGATGCGCCTTTTGCCCATACTAACGGTAACAACCCCACGATAAATGCAAAGGAGGTCATCAGGATGGGACGCAACCTCAGCCTGGCTGCTTCCAGCGCCGATTCCACGAGGCCCATGCCCGCCCTGCGGCGCTGCACTGCATATTCTGTGATCAGGATGGCATTCTTGGCCAGCAGGCCCACCAGCATGATCAGACCAACCTGCACATAAATATTATTGTCGATACCCGTGAGGCCGATGAATGCAAACACACCGAAAATTCCCGTAGGCACGGTCAGTATTACCGCCAGCGGCAGAATATAACTTTCGTATTGCGCGGCCAGCAGGAAGTACACGAACACCACGCTGAGGATAAAGATCAACGTGGTTTGGCTGCCTGCATTCTTTTCTTCCCTGGTCATCCCCGTCCATTCGTAGGAATAGCCTCTCGGCAATACCTGTGCAGCCGTTTCCTGGATGGCCCTGATGGCATCGCCGGTACTGTAACCCGGCTTGGGCTGGCCATTGATGGTAACGGCATTGAACATATTATTGCGGGTCACTGTTTCGGGGCCGTATACTCTTTTGAGCGTTACCAGCGTGCTCACCGGAAGCATCTCGCCGCTATCGTTCTTCACATAAATTTCATTTAAAGAAGCGGCGTTGGCGCGGTAAGGAATATCGGCCTGCGCCATCACCCGGTAATATTTACCGAAGCGGTTGAAGTCGGAAACAAAGCTGCTTCCGTAATAGATCTGCAGTGTTTGCAGCAATGAGCTTACGGATACTCCCAGTTGCCTGGCCTTGGCATCATCAATCTCGATCATGTATTGCGGGTTGCCTGCTGCAAAAGTGGTAAAGGCAACGGCGATCTCCTTTCGCTGCATCAATGCGCCGATAAAGGCCCAGGTGGTTGCAGCCAGCTTATCCAGCGGGCCATTGGTACGATCCTGCAGCATGAACTCGAATCCGCTCACGTTGCCGAAACCCTGGATGGTGGGGAACTGGAAGAAGAATGCATTGGCATCTTTTACCTGGCTCACTTTTCCCATCAGCATCCCGGCTATCTGGTCAACATTTTTTACCGGGCCGCGCTGATCATAATCTTTCAACCGTATAAAGCCTGCTCCGTAGGGAGATGCATTGGCATTGGAAATAAAATTCAACCCGTCGATGTTATAACGATCCCTCGCAAAAGATTCATTCCTGACGATGCTGTCGATCGCCGCCATGGCCTTATGCGTTCTGTCGAGCGAGCTGCCGGGAGGGGTGTTCACTGCATAGAGCAAAAATCCCTGGTCTTCCGTAGGAATAAAACCGCTGGGCGTTTTCCGCATCAGCCATATTGTTGCCAGCGTTACGACGATCAATCCTCCGATGGCGATCCATTTGCGGCGGATGAGGAAATCAATGCTGCCCCGATATTTATTGGTCATAGCACTAAAGCCGGCATTGAAGGCTCCAAAAAAGCGCGCTCCCAAACCTCTTTTAGCATGTCCCTTCTCTTCCCGCTTGAGGAACAAAGCGCAAAGGGCGGGACTTAACGTCAATGCATTCACAGCAGAGATCAAAATGGCAATGGCCAGCGTAAATGCAAACTGGCGGTAGAACACGCCTGCCGGGCCCTGCATGAAACCCACCGGCACAAACACCGCAGCCATCACCAGGGTAATGGATATAATGGCGTTGGATATTTCGCTCATGGTTTGAATGGTGGCTTCTTTTACAGGCAGGTTAGTCCTTTCCAGCTTGGAGTGAACGGCTTCCACTACCACGATGGCATCGTCAACCACGATACCGATGGCCAGCACCAAAGCAAACAGAGTAAGCAGGTTGATGGTAAAGCCGAACAACTGCATGAAGAAGAAAGTACCGATGATGGCTACTGGCACCGCTATTGCCGGGATCAGCGTTGAACGGAAGTCCTGCAAAAAAATGAACACCACGATGAACACCAGTATGAATGCCACGATCAGGGTTTCGCGCACCTGGCTGATGGAGGCATCCAGAAACTCTTTCGAGTTGTACATGATGGTGGCCTTTACTCCTTTCGGCAGATTCTGCGAGAAGGCTTTCACCTGGCGTTCCGCTTCCCTGAGAATATCGTTGGCATTAGAGCCTGCGGTCTGGAACACGGCAAAGCCGGAAGTGGGGCCGCCGTTGAGCATGCTGTTGGATGAATAGGTATAAGAACCGAACTCCACCCTGGCCACGTCTTTCAGCCTGAGCACCGACCCATCGCTATTGGCTTTGATGATGATGTTCTCATAATCTTCATTCCGGTTCAGCTTGCCTTTATATTTCAACACGTATTCAAACACTTCCTTGCTGCTTTCGCCGAACCTGCCCGGAGCCGCTTCAAGGCTTTGATCCTTGATAGCATTGGTTACGTCGAGCGGAGTAAGGTTATTGGCGATCAGGCGGTCGGGCTTGAGCCAGATGCGCATGGAATAATCGCGCGTTCCGAAAACCAGGGCCTGGCCCACACCGGGAATACGCTGGATTTCGGGAATGAGGTTTATTTTGATATAGTTCTGCAGAAAAGTTTCATCGTAAGTGGAATCCTGGCTGGAAAGCGCCACGAACATGATGATGCTGTTCTGCTGCTTTTGCGTGGATATGCCTGCCTGTGTCACTTCCTGCGGTATCTGGCTAACGGCCTTGGATACCCGATTTTGAACGTTCACCGAAGCGATATCCGGATTGGTTCCCTGCTTGAAGAATACCGTCAGCGTCATGCTGCCGTCGTTGCTGGAGTTGGAGGTCATATAGGTCATGTTCTCCACCCCGTTAATGGCTTCTTCCAGCGGAGTGGCCACCGAACGGGCCACCACTTCGGCATTGGCGCCGGGGTACACCGCTGTTACCACCACGCTCGGCGGAGCGATATCGGGGAACAGCGTGATGGGCAGCGAGAACAGCGACAGCAGTCCCATCAGCGTAAGTAAAATAGAGACCACGGTAGATAGAACCGGTCTTTGAATAAATCTCCGTAACATGATGAAAAGGTTTGCTTATGCCGGCAATGGCATCCATTGCCGGCATAGGTCTGATTTGATTTAATGATTGTGCTTAATGAATCCGCCTTACAGAGGCTTTGCTTTCAGCAGGCTGTCCATCGACATTTTCTGCGGCTCGATGACCATCCCGTCCTTCAACCGGTCTAACCCGGTGTACACGATCTTTTCTCCCGGCTTCAGTCCGCCTGCCAGCAGATAGTAAGTGCCGGTTCTGCCTGCAACGGTGACCGGCCTGGTAGCCACTTTGTTGCTGTCGGCGAGTGTAAAGACGAATATCTTGTCCTGTATTTCAAAAGTCGCTTCCTGCGGTATCACGATGGAGCTTTCCACCTGCTGCGGCATCCTGATCTTACCGGTATTGCCCGAGCGCAGCAGTCCCTGTGCATTGGGGAAGATGGCGCGGAAATTGATCGCACCCACGGTCTTGTCGAACTGTCCTTCCACGATCTCCACTTTCCCTTGCTGGGGATAGATGCTGTTGTCGGCCAGCATCAGCTCAACAGGAGGAATATGTTTTATTTTTTCCTCGATGGTATTGCCGGGGAACTGGTTCTTGAACTGCAGGAAATCGGGCTCGCTCATAGAGAAGTAAGCATAGATATTGTTCACTTCCGAGAGCACGGTCAGCGGCTGCGTTTCATTCTTACCCACCAGGCTTCCGATCTTGTAAGGGATCCTGCCGATATATCCGTCGACCGGAGCAGTGATCACGGTAAAGCCGAGATTGATCTGCGCGCTCTTCACCTGGGCTTCTGCCTGCGCCACGTTTGCCTTGGCTGCTTCATAAGTGGCCTGTGCTGTTTTCAACTGCACGTCGGAGATCACGTTATTCTGCACCAGCGGCGTGAGCTTGTTCACGTTGATAGCAGCATTTTCCAGCGCGGCCTTGGCAGCCAGCAGGCTGGCATTGGCATTATTGTACTGTTCGCGGAAAGGCTGGTCGTTGATCCTGAAGAGAAGCTGTCCTCTTTTTACATGAGCGCCTTCGTCGACATAGATCTTGTCCAGATAGCCTTCCACCTGAGGGCGAATATCTATGTTCTTGGTTCCTTCCAGCGAAGCGGTGAACTCGCGGTGCGTGGTCACGGGCATATTGCTTACGCTGACCACAGGCAGTGCCTGCGGAGGCGGCTGCACCATGCCGGGATTGCCGGAAGAAGTGGAACAACCGGATAAAACGATTGCTGCAAAGGCCACACCCAGGATACTGCTCAGCATGGGCATCGCAAGGGGTGACGGGAAAGGACGCCTATTCTTTCTGAATTGGTTCTGCATATAGTCAGTAATGTTTTGT
>CAYYZJ010000947.1:0-4248 GCA_964475615.1 uncultured Flavitalea sp.
CGGGTTCCAGGCCAGGTATGGCGACAAGATGTCGTCGGTGCTCGACATTCAATATAAAAAGCCGCGCAGCTTCGGCGGCTCTGCTTATGTGGGTTTGCTTGAGCAGGGATTGCACCTGGAAGGAGTTGCCGCAAAAAATAAATTCACTTACCTGATCGGCGTGCGCAACCGCACCAATAAAAACCTGCTCAACAGCCAGGAGACCAAAGGCAATTACGCTCCTTCTTCCTCCGACCTGCAGGCCCTGCTCACCTATCAGCTCAACAGCAGGAACAGTATTGAGTTGATGGGAACCCTTTCACAAACGCGGTTCAATCTCGTTCCTGAATTCAGCCAGCTTACTTCATCGGTATTTTCTCCATATTTCAGTTCCAATCTCGGGCTGGATATTTATTTCGACGGGCAGGAAAAGGATGCTTATAAGACCAATATGCTCGGACTTACCTGGATCCAGCAGGTGAAAAAAAATCTCCGCTTCAAGTGGATGCTTTCCCGGTTTGAGGACAATGAAAAAGAATCCTACGACATCACCGGCTTCTATCTTTTCGGAGAACGCGATTTCGACAAAAGCAGCTCCGACTACGGGTTGATCACCAATCCGCTTGGAGCGGGCGTATATCAGACCTATGCCCGGAATCGGTTAGACATTGCCGTTTGGAACATCACGCATAAAGGCTATCTCGACCTGGGCAGGCATTATGTGCAATGGGGACTGAGCGCGGAAAGACAAGTGGTTCACGACAAGCTGCATGAATGGAAGCTGGAGGATTCTGCCGGCTATTCGCTCCCTTATATTCCTGATACGCTCAGATTGAACAGCTACCTGAACGGCGCTGCCGATCTCGGCATTACGCGGCTTACCGGGTTCATACAGGACAATATTGCGTTCAGGGATTCCAGCAATTTCACCCTGCAGGCCGGCATTCGCTACAACTACAATACGCTCAATAACCAGCTCCTGCTTTCTCCCCGTTTGGGATTTTCCTGGAAGCCGGTGAATGCCAAAAAAGATATCGTTTACCGCGGCGCTATCGGCATTTATGATCAGCCTCCTTTTTATCGCGAGCTGAGAAGGCCGGACGGCAGTATCAATAAAGCATTGAGAGCGCAGAAGAGCTGGCAGGTTACGGCAGGCTTCGATTATAATTTTCCTTTTGCCGGCCGCCCTTTCCGTTTTACCACCGAAGCCTATTATAAATACATGACCGATGTGGTGCCTTATGATATCGACAATGTGCGTATCCGTTATTTTGGAGAGAATAGTGCCAAGGCTTATGCAGCAGGTGTGGAGATGCGTTTATTCGGAGAACTGGTAAAAGGCGCTGAAAGCTGGATCAGCCTGGGCATTATGAAGACCAAGGAAAAGATTGCAGGAGCGCAGTATTACAATTATAAACTGGATTCGCTCAATCATCCTGTAGACAGTACGCTGATGCAGCAGGGATGGGTGCGGCGGCCGACGGATCGCTTACTCACGCTTGGCATGTTCATTCAGGATTATCTGTCCACCAATAAAAATTTCAAGGTATACCTGAACCTGCTTTATGGAAGCAATCTTCCCTTCAATATTCCGGGAAGCGTAAAATACCGCAATGCCCTGATCATCGATCCCTATATCCGCGTCGATCTCGGGCTCAGTGCGCTGTTGCTCGACAGTGAAAAAAGCAACCGCCGGAGCCATAGTCCTTTCCGCACTTTTGAAAACATCTGGGCCACGCTTGAAGTGTTCAATGTGATCGACCGCGACAATACCATTTCCTACATGCTCATCAAGGATTTTTCCAACACCACGTATGCCATGCCGCAGCGGCTTACTCCGAGGCTGCTGAATCTGAAACTGGTGGCAAGGTTTTAACACCTGAACATTGAATATTGAGTGTTGAATGTTGAGTGTTCAACCCGCTGAAACATTCAACTCAATATTCAACACTCAACACTCAAGTTTTATATTCAATACTCAAGTTTTCCCAAAACGGCCGTTTATTTCCCACTTTGGGAGAAAAGCAATTGGGCCATATAATCCAATTAGCTGATTTGCATGGAATTAAATTCTGGCAGCAAAATGGATATTTTCTTGCCAAACCGACCTTATGAAACAAATGATTCAATCCGTACTTGAGGCGCTGTTCATGCCGAAGCCTAATGATCATCTGAAAAGAAATCAATATGGGCTGATCCTTATACCGGTTCAGAACCGCGAGGTAATGATCAATAAAACCAGCAGGTAAAGATGTTTATCAAAAATCCCTTAACCATTAAACCTATCCTTAATACCATGAAGGTATCCACTTCGTCCAGGATTTTTGTTCACACCGTTACTGTTGAGATCGTTGCCCGGAGCGAAGGTCATTGCATCATCAGTTTCTCCAACAAGCACGATAAGATTCTCCGGATGATGGGTGTTAACCTCAAAGAAGGCAGGCACAGCATTCAACTGGATGACCTGGGATCTTTAACCGCAGGCTCCTACCATCTCGAGGTAAGGAATACCGAAGGAAAATGTTTATACGATATTGAACTTTTAAAAGAATAATAGCTGCACTTCCAAGGATTATTACGAGGGGGCCTTTCCAGGCTCCTTCCTGTTTTATGGCCATTTCATTTCTTCATAAATTTGCGTCATGGTCAGGCTTTCAGTAAACATCAACAAATTCGCCACCTTGCGGAACAGCCGCGGCGGCAACAATCCCGATGTGGTAAAAGCGGCGCGGGACGCGCAATTGTTCGGGGCCGATGGAGTAACCGTGCATCCGCGCCCCGATGAAAGGCATATCCGTTATCAGGATGTATATGATATCAAAAAGATCATCACTACCGAATTCAATATTGAAGGCAATTCGCAGGAAAAAAAATTTGTAGACCTGGTGCTGGATGTAAAGCCCACGCAGGTTACGCTTGTACCTGATGCGCTGAACCAGATCACTTCCAACCACGGCTGGGATACGGTCAGGAACAAAGATTACCTGACCGATATCATCGGCGTTTTTAAAAAAGCAGGACTCCGGGTATCCATATTCGTTGATCCCATTATTGAAATGATCGAAGGAGCCGCCGAAACCGGAACGGACCGGGTGGAATTATATACCGAAGCCTATGCGCGACAATATCAGGCCAACAAGGAAAAAGCCATTGCTCCTTATGTAATGGCCGCGGCAAGAGCCCGCACCCTCGGACTGGGCCTGAATGCCGGCCACGACCTCGACCTTCAGAACCTCCATTATTTTGCACAGCATATTCCTGGACTGGACGAAGTTTCCATCGGCCACGCCCTGATCTGCGATGCACTTTACCTGGGGTATGAAAATACGATTCAGTTATACAAAAGGCAACTCCAATAATGTGCGAATGTGCGAATGGCTGATGTGCGAATGAAGAAATCTGCAATTGGAAAAGCGACCCGGCACAATGGCATTCGCACATCCGCACATTAGCCATTCGCACATTAATTAGTTGCATCCCAACAGTTCGCAAAGCTTCGATTCCAGATCGGGGCCGCGCAGATTTTTACCGATGATCTTTCCATTGGGATCGATGAGAAAATTTTGAGGTATGCTCTGGATCCGGTATTTCATGGCCGCTTCGTTGTTCCAGAATTTCAGGTCGCTTACATGGGCCCAGGCCAGGCCGTCTTCGCGGATGGCTTTTGTCCAGGAATCGCGCTCCCTGTCGAGCGACACGCTGAGTATTGTAAAATTCTTATCCTTGAATTTGCCGTAAGCAGCCACCACATTGGGGTTTTCCATCCGGCAGGGGCGGCACCAGCTTGCCCAGAAATCCACGAGCACATATTTCCCCTTGAAGGACGACAAGCTGACCGGATTGCCTGCAGTGTCATTCTGTGTAAAATCGATCTCATCCGTTCCGATGGCGCCGATCTTGCCGTTTTCAATTTGCTCTTTCAGGTACTTCCCATAAAACCCATCCTGCACCTGCGGCGAAAGCATATTGAATCTTTTTTCGAGCAGAAAAACATCCTCAGAGAGCTGGCTTGTTGCCACCAGCGTAAAAGCGCTTACATAAGAGGATTTATAATTTTGTATGAACTGGTCGAGCTCGGACTGGATCGTTGCCACTGTTGCCATATAGTTCTTATAGGCAGAATCCCTTTCTGCATTGTTCCTCGGAGCATTGATGGTTTGGGCCAGGGTCCTCAGCTTCATGAAATAGGGATTGAATATCTTCTGGAACTCCGTAAAATCATTATTCGACGAGGAGCCGGAAACGGAAAGCTTGGCAAGATCATCGGCA
>CAYYZJ010000948.1:0-1941 GCA_964475615.1 uncultured Flavitalea sp.
AAAAAAAAGTAGGGAAATTCACGTAGTTAGCCACCCAATGCAGATTAATGATATCCGCCGAAGTTATGGCAGGGTGGTTTTCGATATCAAAGTTGGAAAAAGGAGTGCTATAGTATCCATAGTTTCCTCCTGCTGCTTTTATTTTTTCGAATTCCAGCGCCTGCCTGTTAGGAATTTTGAGTTTAAGTTTTGAAAAAAGCTTGTCGGAAAAGGAGGGTTTCCTTTCGGGAGTTAGTAATGTATTCGGCTGATTTTCTCTGCTATGGCTGCACAAAAAAATGGAATCTACTCCTTCCGACAACAGGCCGGTATGCAATCGAAAAGCGGCCGTTCCTGCTCCTCCCAGTTGATATGTAGCCAGATGAACAACTTTCATGCATCTAACTCCTTATACCATAAATATTTAACTGCATATCCATTCCACTATACGTTTCAATTTTAAGAAACGGGTTTCTTGAAACCAGCCCTGGTGCATTTATATTTAAACGAAAGCCTGATTTTTTTAAAATCGTCAATAACTCCGGCAAGGACTGTTCCTGTCCTTCAAACGAATGATATTCAACAAAAATATTTTTGACATTATACAGCATATCCTGGCAGTCCTTTAAAACAACTGTTTCGGCTCCTTCGATATCTATCTTCAACAAATCCACAGGCCTTCGTAAATAGTCTCGCAATCGTGTAACCTGCACTTTATTATTGTGAGGTTTATGAGAATCTAAAGAAATTCTCCCTGCATCCGCTCCTTCAGAAAAAAACAGCAATTCTTTATCCTCGCTCCAAAGACCTTTGTTAATAAGCTTAACATTTTTTAAATCAAACTCCTTTACATTTTGTTCCAGAATATCATAAATTTTTTGATCAGGTTCAAAAGCGATTATTTCAGAATTGGGAAAAAGAAACTTGAAATACAAAACACTGATGCCAATATTAGCTCCTGCATCAATTATATAAGGGTTATGACATGTGGAAGAAAAACGATAAATTTCATTTTTAAAAATTTCTCTATATGTAAAAACCAAAGAAGCACTATCAGTATACCTGAGTTGATGGTTCAAAAAATTAATAGTTCCGGGCTCGTATCTTTTTACATCTTTTAATTGATTAATGGCTTCATCAACATTCTCAGGTTGGCTAATGTTTTTTTTCCAAAAAAGTTGTCTGTAAAGTCGTTTTATCATTCCCGGTTTTTTATGACTCTCGCAGGCAATCCTGCCACAATCGAATAAGATTCAACATCCTTTGTCACCAGGCTTCCAGCAGCAATGATAGCTCCCTTTCCTATTTTAACGCCAGGTAGAATCTGAACTCCGCAACCTATCCAAACATCGTCTTCAACAATAATAAAATTATTTTTCCGGCTCCATTGCTGACTGCTAATAAGCTTGTCTCTTGAATATTCATGATTGGCAACAATCATGCTTACTTGTTGTGATATCAAACAATTTTTCCCTATAATAATTCTTCCGCCTGAAGCACGAATATTATTTTGCTCACCGATGTAAGTATTATCGCCGACAATCAGACAAGAATTCCTGACTTCCTTATTGTAATTGGTAACCCAGATGGTAGTAAATTCTCCTATATAGCACCCTTTTCCTAGATTGATATCTTCTTTATTTTCATAATGAAAGAATACCAGCGGGCTAACAAAAACATCACTGAATTTTAATGAATTATTATATACTATTGTTTCTCTCTTACCGTAAAGCTCTTTTAAAAAAATTAGCAGTTTATAAGCAAGTTTGATCCTATCAAAGATTCTAAATCTAATCTGTCTTTTCCGTTTTTTAGATATCGAGGAAAAAGGAGTGGAAGACAGCAAGTAGTAATCATGAATTATTTTTCTTGCATATGGATCTTCCTCTATCTTTAGATCGGGATTTATTGATACTTCACTGCCGGTATCTTCTATTTCATAATATTTGTTTGCCACAGAAT
>CAYYZJ010000949.1:0-8439 GCA_964475615.1 uncultured Flavitalea sp.
GCAGCCTCACCGATCCGCTCAGCAAGCAGGGCGTAACGCTTTCCATTACACCGGAAGCCAGGCGCCACCTCAGCCTCTCGGGCTTTACTCCGAAATATGGAGCGCGGCAGATCAAGGCGGTCATCCGCAATCAATTGAGAAGGCCCATCTCGCGCAGGATCATTTCGGGTGAGCTGTCGAAAGGCACTACCATCCGCCTCGACCTCAATGGATCGCAGGAACTGAAATGGGAGCTGCAGCCTCAATGAGCGTTCGCCGCAAAACAGCCATCCCCCAAAAAAGGGATTGACCGGGGGTCTTAATCTTTACAATTTTAAGGCGCAATTCAAAATCATTCATTTTAAATTCCAGCAACCATGTACAATTACGATATCGGCGGACAGGAAAGAAAAACGGAAATATCGGAAGGCATTGCGGATATACCGCAGAACCGCACACTGCTGATAGAAAGCCTGACCGAGGAAGCGCCGCTCTCCCCACAGATCGTTCCTGACCTGAGAACCATCAATGATGTTTTTGCCTTTTTCAAACCCGCCAAGGAAGTGCAGTTCGAGACCGAAAGCGGTGCGCCGCTGATGGAAGAATTGCATTTTGAAACGCTGTCCGACTTCGGCAAGCAGGGCATTATTAAACAAAGCACCTATCTCAATGAATTGAGCCATCAATGCGACGACCTTCAGAAATTCATCAAGCAACTGAAAACAAATAAGATCCTGAAGACCCTGCTGGAGAACAAGGAAGCCAAAGCCGCTTATATATCCTGCGTGCAGGCCCTCATCAGCGAATTGGAGCAAACTGCTTAAATCATCTTTAAAAAAACGATCATGGCCAACGAAGAAAAACAAATAAAAGACAATCCGGTTCTGGAAAAAGAAAGCGCAAAGGAACTGTCGCTGGAACAGAGCACGGCCGCGCTGGTAAAGTACGGCAGCTTCGGCATTGTAGAAACAACCATCGACGGGGCGCAGAACATGAACCCGGAAAAAAAGGCCCGGAAAAAAATATTTCTTACCGAGGATTCCAAAAAAGAAGAAAGGGCTTCTCTGAAAAAAAGGCTTGAGCTGATCCTGGAACTGCTTTCTTCCTCCGATTCCATTGCCGAGCTTATAGAAAATGCGCAGACCAAATCGGATAATGCCAGGACGCTGCTGAATAAAAATCTCAAGCAGGCGCTGGAAGCCACCCGGAAGCTGGAGCGCGCCTATCGCTCGGTAAATAATTTTTACAAGAATACCGAACAGGATAAGGCAAAAGGCGTATACATCATGAATGCCGCAATGGAACAGTTGACCGACCTGGACAATACCGTTTTCATCGATGCCGTTTCCGAAGAGCTGCAGAAGAACTATGACCGCCTCGACCTGAGGGATAATTATTCCATTCTCGCCATTCCGGGTTATTTCGGTTCCAAAAAAGTGTTGGACAAATGGGCCCGCATTGCATACAAGAATAAAGTGATGCTGGTAACCGATTTCGAGCATCTCGACGGGCCTGATGATGTGATCGATCTTTTTGAATCCGCCGATCTTACCGGGCAGGAAGCCTATCTCTCCAATGTGATGATGACCTGCAACTGGCTGGTGGGAAGGGGTAAGCAGCAGGATGTTGGCGAAGAAGAAGACCTTTTTGTGCCGCCCTCGACCGCACTGGCCGGAAAAGTGTACAGCACCCTGATGTCGCAGGTAGCCGCCGGCAAGAAATACGGCGCATTGAATGAGATCGACGGCGTGAGGTTCCCGCTAAAAAAAAGCGAGATCGCGCAACTGGAAAAAATAGGGCTCGTGCCGATGGTGAATGAATATGGAAAAGTGATGCCTTTCTCTGCCAAGACCCTGTTCAATGGCGACAATATCGGCCTGCAAACCTATTCGGTAGTTCGGGTATTCGACTACGTTATTAAAGTGCTGATCGATTTCCTCAACAGGCGGGCTTTTGAAAATTTCAATGTCAATACCCGGATGGATCTGCAAAAACAGATCACCAAATTCCTGGACAGCATTACCGGCCCCGGAAAGCTCATTGAAAAATTCAAGGTGCTGCGCTTCGAGCAGGATCCAAAACAGAAAGACAGGATCTATCTCGACATCCACATGACGCCTTATTTCCCGGCAAAGAATTTCCTGATCAAACTGGACGGCCAGAAAGGCGACGATCCGGATTCTGCAGAATGGCAGGCCGAATATGAGCAATCGAAATAAATAATTTTCATCAACCTTTTAATTTATACAATATGCCTAGTGTGCTTGTGCACGACCTGCGCCTGCAAGGCGATACTCCCCAGGGAATGTCGGATGTTCCTCCTATCGAAGTGGATGATCAATACCCGATCAGCGCACTTGTTTCGGAGATCATAAACAGGACTTCATCAAGCATTTCGCGATTGCTGATCATGTGCCATGGTTACGAAAGCAGCTCAACGGGAAGCGCTTCAATTCCTGCATCAGAGGGATTCGGGCTGCAGCTTTGCATGGAAGATCTTACGCTTGCCAACACGGGCGCCCTTGCGCCGCTCTATGACTGCGTTGAGGACATCATTCTATATGCATGCGGCCCTGCCAATACGCATCCTTTTGCGAAAAATACCGAAGGCGACGGAAAACGGTTCTGCAGTGAGCTCGCCGCTTATACTAACGCCAATGTGTATGCGAGCGATGCTACTCAGTCTTATCATAACTTGAAATATGATCCGGGCAAGCTGGTGTGTGAAACGATACCCATCGATTTTGGTGAATGGGAAGGGCATGTGTACCGCTTTTCGCCCGACGGGAGTGTGGTTACGGTACAATAGGCATACCATCAAAACTGAACTATGTCCTTTAAAGCGGAACTGGAAGTAGATGGAAAGACCTATCCGATAAGAAAGTTTTATGCAGGCATTCACCGCGCCACGGACGGAAAAGGAAGACCTGCTTCCATGCCGGGATGGGAAATATATGTACTGATGGATATTACCGGCGAAAATGCCCTGACCGATTGGATGGCAGACCCGGCCAAGCAGCAGGATGGAAAGATCGTCCTTTATAAAATTGATCAGGATACCAAACTAAAGGAGATCCATTTTAAAAAAGCGTACTGCAGCTATTTGCTCGATGTGTTTCAGCCGGACATTTCCTATAACGGTTGCGAGATCCGCATAACCGGAAAGGATATTCAGATAAACACTGCTACGCTGGAACAAAACTGGCCGGGATCATAAAACCAGCGATCATGTCATTCAAGGCCACACTGGATATAGAGGATAAAACATTCGAGCTGATATACTGCGCGTCGCAGTTGGAGCAAAAAACAGACGGATTGGGAAGGCCCGCCTCCGGCGTAAGAGGCGGATCGATCTGGCTGGCGATCAAAGGCACCAGCGATGATACGTTTTCCGCCTGGGCATCGGATCCTGCCAAACAACAGGATGGCTCCATTACTTTTTTCAGATTCGACCAGGATGCCAAATTCAAGAAGATAGAGTTTAAAAATGCTTATTTAACCGACCTGGTAGAGAGCTTTATTGCAGAAGAAGAATTTTCGCGCGAGGAAAGCAGGAGCATGGACGATGCGCACGCCAGGCTGATCAGGCAAATACAGCAAAGAACAAAAATTAGTTATATCATCCTTTGCAATATATCGGCCGAGAAAATAAAAATCGACGGCGTTGAACACGACAATAAATGGTAATCTATCGCCGCAAATGCTATGGCTAAGCAAATCAAAATAAATATAGAATTGGAGAACGGTAAAAAGATCACCCATTACAAAAGCCTGGAAATTAAACAGGGTTTGTTCGGCCATCATTATTTTGAAATTACCGTGCCTTTTGAAATGCTGGAAAAGGAAGATGAATCTTTTTTCAATGAATCGCATAAGAATATCTGCGGAAAAGCAGTGTCCGTTTCATTTGAGCCCATACTTACCAAAGGCGCTTATGATTTCCGGTTCAAGGGGATCGTTACTGAAATATTGCTGTCGAACCTGTCGGATTTCTGTAATGTCTTCCTGATAAGAGGATCCAGTCCGACCATTTTGATGGAAGATTGCGGAATGCGGCGCATTTTCCATAACAAGACCGTGCAGCAGATATTCGATGCCGTGCTGGGAACGTACCCGCGCAACATCCTTAGGCAAAAGCTGAATGCGCAGTATAAAACCCCTATTAAATATTGTGTTCAGTATGATGAAACCAATTTTGAATTCCTGAACCGCATGGCTGCCGAATACGGAGAATGGTTCTATTATAATGGACAGGAAATTGTATTGGGTCAGCCCGGTTCAGGCGGCGAGATCGACTTCATAATAGACGGTATTCAATCCTATGACATGTCTATTTCCCTGATACCTTCAAAATTCAGGATTTCCGGTTATGATTATACAAAGGATCAACTCTATAATGGGGAATCATCCTCGCACCAGGTGGAGGGGTTGAGCCAGTTTGGAAAGTTTGCGCTCGACAAATCCGAAAATCTTTTTGGCCAGGAAGCGCTGCTGGTTGCCGATAAACCGGTATACAATCAAAATGAGCTGGATGAACTGGTCAAATTGCGCCGTTCATGCCTCGCCGGCAATCTCATCGTTTTCCGCGGCCGGGGCGAAAATCCCGATCTTATGATCGGCAGCGTAATTAATGTAAGCACAACCCGTCCGCAAAAAGGAGGGAGAAGCAGTAAAGAAAGCGTAGGCAAATACCGGATCATCGAGATCGTGCACACGGTAGACAGCAATGGAAACTATACCAACCGTTTCAAAGCTGTTCCCGAAACGGTAAAATTCCCGCCTGAAAATCCTTACAGCAAACATCCTGTGGGGCATACGGAGCTGGCAACAGTTATCGATAATAATGATCCGGATAAGTTAAGCCGGGTAAAAGTGCAGTTCAACTGGCCCGGTAATGATAAAGAATCGGATTGGATGCGTGTGGGAAGCTTTTATTCAGGAGGCGATGACAGGAAGGGAATGCAGTTCATTCCTGAAAAAGGCGCCCAGGTAATGGTCGGATATGAATCGAACAAGCCTGAATCCCCTTTTGTCATTGCCAGCCTTTATCCGCAAAAAGAGGGCATGCGATACCGGAAGGGGAATAATGATGAAAAATTAATTTATACCAAGGCAGGGAACCTGATCGAGCTGATCGATAAACAGGATGAAAATAAGATCCGTATTACGAATGTCAATAAAGAAGATACAGGCATCATCCTGGAATTTAAAAACAATGGCAGGATAACCATCCAGACCAATGGCGATATCGATGTATCTGCCAATGAATCCATTTCATTTTCTGCAAAAAGCATATCGCTTTCCGCGAAGCAGAAAATTGAATTGAAATCAGCGCAGATAAGCATCGAAGCCGATACAACGGCGGAGGTCAAGGCCAATGCCAGTGCAAAGCTAAGCAGCGCCAATACCGAGGTCAGCGGCGATGCCATGACCACGATCAAGGGAGGATTGGTAAAGATCAATTGAGCTTGCATGAATAAAATAATATAAAAGCTGAACTATTTATTAATCATTAAAAAATACAACTATGCCATCATCATTTGATGCCACATTCAAATTAGACGGAAATGAATATCCGGTTATAAGCTGCTCTTATTCATTCGGGCAAGGCACCGATACAAAAGGGCAACCCGCCACCGATGTACGGGGCGGAAATATTTCCCTCCAGGTTGCCGCCTCCGACGACAGCAGCCTTATAGGATGGATGATAGACCCCAACGGCAAAAAAAGCGGAAGCATTGTTTTCAAAAGATCCGACCAGGATTCCACGCTGAAAGAAGTAAAATTTGAAGACGGTTTCTGTGTAGGTTATACAGAAAGCTTCAACGCCAATTCCACCCTGCCCATGACCATTTCGCTCAATATATCGGCGAAAAAAGTTTCTGTGGGAGATGCCACGCATGAAAAGAACTGGAACTGATCGCAGGCCGTTTTATTCAACCAGGGAGTTGGTTTACCTGGCAGCCGTTTGAAATGCAAAGACTGCCAGGTTACCGTTCCTGATTACAAATCATCAAACCATATATATGTCCTTTTCAAATTCGGGCTGGAGCTACAGCACGTCTTCCGGCGTTGGCGGCACTCTCGGCGAATTGGCCGAAGTAACTATTCAGCATACGCGCCTTTACATTAATTCGCCCAATGGTGATACGTATAAAATAATTGCTCAGGGAGTTGGAGGTGGAGTTGGAGCATCCGTGCTTCCGGCAAGCATTACCGGATCAACCACCGATTTCGTTTCGGCAGGATCAAATATCTATACGCTATTGAATGATAATCTTACGCTCGCTGACATGTCGGATTCGCTGCTTATCTACTCCGGCAACCTTACCTGGCTGGACGGCACGGCCTCAGGATCTATGGTTTTGTTTTTACGATTCCCGCTTTGGAAAATAGCAGCCGGCCTTATTCTATCTTCAGAACTCGTAAGTGCGTTAGCCGAAACAATCAGAGGAGTTTGCTTTATAGCGTCGGCTCAACTGTCGACCCCCAATGCCGGCTTGGATGCAACAGGCACTTTTTATGCAGTGTATAGTGCAGATAGCGTAGCTTAATAAAAAATTGAATCCTTTAACCCTATTTCTGTGCAAGCGGGGAAATATAAATGGCTCCTCTGAAATGGAGGGTTTCGTTGGTCTTTTTAATGACGCCCCTGATCTCGATATGCAGGCACCTTCTCACCCGAAGATTTTCCCTTCCGGCATATTCATTCAGCTCTTCCATGGAAGCTTTTACTTCCTGAACCTGCAATCTCCTTTCAAATTTGGCAATGGCTTCCCGGAGCGATTCGCAAAGGTTCTCTTTCCAGCGGGGATTGAGCTGCATATTGAACTCTTCATCCCATAAGCTGCACCCGAAATCATCCGAAAAAGCACACTCGCCGCGGTAAGTGGAGATGATGAGATGGAGATGTTGGGCTATAGAATGTTTAAGCGGGCAGACAGCGTGCTTTTTTTTCCGGATGATCTCGTCCAGGCGCAGGGGTAACTGATAAAAGGAATGCTGCATAATCAGAACCTGTAGGTAATACCGATATTGATCCCTATGGAATTCATATTGAATTTAGAGTATTGAACGCTTTGTACGGATTGGGCATCGGTGCCCCCCGATTCATTGGGCGTGGAAGTATAGGAGGTTTGCCCGTCTTTTATATAGTCAACATGCAGATTGCTGATCACCGGGCTGGCCGCACCTGTTACCGATACGGTTTTCTGGTCAAGACTTTTCGGAGATAAAACCAGATAATTGGCAAATATTTCTCCGAATGCCCTTAATTTATCAGTTAACCGGAACTGAGCTCCCAAAGCTACATTCAGTCCTGCGGTAAGGCCTATCTTATAGGTTCCGCTTATATCATACTTGGTGTCTACACCGGCATCAGTCTCTACGTCCTTTTCGGTTTCCTTCAGATCGAAAGGCAGGTTTAACAGCAAACCCAGTTTATTATAAATTAAATAATCGGGCTTCGATATTGCCTTAAAAACCACATGAGGGGTAATGGATAGGGTGGTATATTTGAATTCCGTTTGAGATACATACGTATAGGTACTGCCGTTATAACTGGAATTGCTTTTCAGCTTGGCCCCCGACAGATATTCCACATCAACCCCTACATTTAAAAAATCGCTTGCAATAACCCCGATGCCGCCGCCCGCGCGTATGCCTGCGCCAAGCCCCGTTTTGCTCAACGATGTGTTCGATTTTCCGCTTCCGTCATTACTGGAGCTGTTGGACACCAATTTATATGAACCCGGCGTGAGTAAGCCGTACCCCCCATATACTTTGACATAGAACTGGGAGCTGTTATCCAACTGCGCTACTGCTGAGGACATTACCACGGTGGCCAACGCGATTGAGAGAAATATTTTTCTGCTTTTCATAATAAGTTTTTTATTTAGGATAAAATTCCAATTAATGCGATAAGCCGTCAATCCCCCTTTTGAGTGAATTGCTTTTTTTTAATATATTGGGAGAAAATCTGCAAAAACTAACGCGCTATGGCGATCAAACCGGACAGGAAGCTGCTTCAAACAACGATTGTTCTATATGGATTAATAACGATACTGCTGTTCTGCGTGATCAGTTTACTTCAAAAAGCAGATGTTCTTTTGCTCGGCTCCTATTATTACCTGGCCCAGGTGCTGTCCCTTTGCCTCGGCATTCTCCATGTGCTGCTCATGTACCGTTATCTTCCGCAGTTTTCGATCGAGGAGTTCGGAAAGGGCCTCGGATTCACCTTTTTGCTGATGCTGCTCGGAGCGGTTGCAGTAGCGGTTTTATACTATTATCTGAAGCTGAGCTATCCTTTTATTACATTCATCCTGCCTTTTATCGTTCCTTATCTCTGCGTGCACACATACTTTTTTTTTGTACAGATACCGGCAAGCACGTACACGCTCTGGTATTATCCGGTAAATGAAGCCATGCCCGACCTGGATATGATCGATCTCTCGCAGATCG
>CAYYZJ010000950.1:0-9156 GCA_964475615.1 uncultured Flavitalea sp.
TGGGCGATATGATTACCCGCGGCGCCGATTTCAGCATGCGCGTATGGCTCGATCCGGGCAAACTGGCGGCATTGAACATGACGCCCGGAGATGTTACGGCTGCACTGGCGGAACAAAACCTGCAGTTAGGCGCCGGTACCATCGGCGGTATTCCGCAGCCAACCAAGCAGGCATTTGAATATACTGTATTAACCAACAGCCGCATCAATACCAAAGAAGATTTCGAGAATATTGTGGTGCGCACGGTTCCTTCCAACGGAAGCATCATTCATTTAAAAGATGTTGCCAAAGTGGAATTGGGCGTATTCGATTACAGCACTACTACGGCTTTTGTGAACGGCGACAAGCCCGCGGCGTTTATGCTTCTTTACCTTGCTCCCGGCGCCAATGCGCTCGCAACCTATGACGGCGTTATCAAAAGGATGACAGAACTGAAAAAAGCATTTCCCAAAGATGTGGACTATGCCATTCCACTGGAAACCGCTACCGTGGTTACTGTTTCCATTCATGAAGTGGTCGAAACCCTGGTAATAGCGCTTATACTGGTAACGATTGTGGTGTTCCTCTTTTTGCAGAGCTGGCGCGCCACCCTGATACCGGTGCTGGCCATCCCCGTGTCCATTATCGGTACATTTATCTTTTTCGTGATATCGGGCTTTACGATCAATACGCTTACGTTGTTTGCCTTTGTGCTGGCCATCGGTATAGTGGTGGATGATGCCATTGTGGTGGTGGAATCGGTGCAGGAACACATCGATCGGGAAAAGCTTAGTCCCAGGGAAGCCACCATAAGGGCCATGGAATCCATATCCGGCCCGGTAATAGCCATTGCCCTGATACTGGCCGCCGTGTTCGTGCCGGTAGGGTTTATACCGGGGATAGTAGGTAAGCTTTACCAGCAGTTTGCCATTACCATTGCCGTATCGGTGCTGATCTCGGCTTTCGTGGCGCTGTCTTTAACGCCGGCCTTATGTATGCTGCTGCTCAAACCTTCCAAAGAGGCGACAGAGAAAAAAGGCCCGCTTGAAAAATTCCATTCCTGGTTCAATAGAAGATTCGCTTCCTTTACCCGGCGTTATACCAGGAGTGTGTCCCGCTGGATGAAAGCCACGCCTGCCGTGATCATATTGATGGTTTGTATTATGGTCGGCCTTTTCCTTTTATTCAAAAAGAAACCTACCGATTTCATACCACAGGAAGACGAAGGCCGTATTTACGTTACGTTCACCATGCCCGAAGGCACTTCTACCACCCGCTGTATAGAAATGCTGCAAACGGTGATGAAACGCATCAATGCCATTCCGGCCGTAAGGCTGGCCGGAGGTATTGCCGGATTGAATGCGATCAACTTTTCCGCCAAGTCCAATTCAGGCACCGTGTTCGTGATGCTGAAACCCTGGGATCAGCGCAAAGAAAAATCGCAACAGCTCCAGGGCGTGCTGGCAGAGATCTTTAAGCGCACGGCAGATCTCAAAGAAGCAAGAGTAACTCCCATTGCCCCGCCCGCTATTCCCGGCTTCGGCAATTCGGCCGGTTTTACCTTTGAACTGGAACAAACAACCAGCACCGACGACATCAATCAGTTTGCCGCTGTTGGAAGAAAATTCCAGATGGCAGCCATGCAGCAGCCCGAGATCCAATATGCCATTACTTTCTTTACGCCCAATACTCCCAGCTACCAGGTGAATGTGGACAGGGATATAGCCAAAAAGCTGGGCGTTTCGGTTGCCGATGTATACAATACCATCGGTACTTTGCTGGGCAGCACCTATGTGAACGACTTCAATGTATATGGAAGGAATTTCAGGGTAATGGCGCAGGCCGACAGCAGCTTCCGGTCTTCCGTCAATGATTTCAGCAAGTACTATGTGCGCAACAGCCAGGGCAATATGATACCGCTTACGCCGCCGCTGGTTACTTCCAAATTGATAGAGAACCCGGCCTTGATCTCTCACTACAACATTTATCGTTCCATCGAATTCATCGGTGTTGCCAAGCCGGGATATAGCAGCGGCCAGGCCATAGAAGCCCTGCGGAGGGCGGCTGAACAAACCCTGCCCAATGGGTATAGCTACGAGTTCTCCGGCCTTACCCGCGAACAGATAGCGGCGGGCAATTCGCAGTTGACCATTTTTGCCATTTCCATCGTGTTCGTATTCCTCTTTCTCGCCGCTTTGTACGAAAGCTGGAGCATACCTTTCTCGGTATTGTTTGCCGTGCCCATCGGTGCGTTCGGCTCCATCGTAACACTGACCTTTTTGCCCCATATCACCAATAATGTATATGCGCAGATCGGTCTGATCACCCTTATCGGCCTCTCGGCCAAGAATGCCATATTGATCGTGGAATTTGCCAAGGAAAGGGTAGACCGGGGTATGGAAGTAGTACAAGCCACACTCGAAGCCGTTGACCTGCGCCTAAGGCCCATCATCATGACCTCGCTGGCCTTTATATTCGGTACGCTGCCTCTGGCCTTTGCCACTGGTGCGGCCGCCGAGAGCAGGAAGACCATCGGCTGGACGGTTGTGGGCGGCATGCTTGCCGCAACATCGCTCGCCATATTCGTGGTTCCGGTATTGTTTGTAGCCATCACCAAACTCGCCTATGGCAAGAAGCTGGCAGCGATCAGGTCAGAAGTGTCCCATAAAGTGGAAGAATAACGGAAATGTATAAACGCAGCAAAAAGACCTGTGCGGTTTTAAACCACACAGGTCTTTTTGTGTATAGGAAAAAGATATTTTATTTGAGACCGACGGTTACATTAACGGAACCTACTTTTATAACAGCCAGGCTGTCGCAATCGCCATTGCCGTAATCCAGTGTTCCGTGCAGCGTGTTGTTGAACACGAAGGAAATGATACCGGAGCCGATATGCGTGCAGGAATTGGCCTTTACCAGCGGAGTGGTAATGGAATCCTGCAGGGTATTGCCGGCAGAAGAAGCGAAGACATTGGTTCCCGTAATCTTGTATACATCATCGGAAAAATTAACAGGAGTTGAAGATCCTCCGGTCTGCACAACGCTCTTGTTCCCGGAATATGTATACCAGGTGGAGTCCGGATAGGTGATCTTTCCCTGGCTGGTGCTGGTAGTGAATGAAATCGGAATAAGTGTTTGAGGCGAAGTGTTCGTAATGGTATAAGTGCCTTCCAGCTTATATCCGTTCACATAGTAATCGGTGAAGGTAGAAGTAACGGTAGTTCCCGGCGTGATCAGCTTGCCGCTGAATACCATAGTGATCTTACCTTTGCGGGTAATGCCCAGGGAACTGGTTATTCCGGTTCCGAAATCAACAACCACTGTTTTCGGGAATGTGCCGGGATCGGAAGGCGTTACGGTATAACCGGGACTGCCCCCATAAACCGTAGTGCCGTCGGATATGCCGTTCACTCCGGTCTGTCCGGAGGGAGTGGAGGCATTGTAGGCGATATTGTTGTCGTACCCGGTCTGCACCGCTACGGTAAACACATCGTCGTACGAGCCGTCGGCAGTAGTGGAAGAGGAAGAAAGATCGGCAGCATTGCTGTCGTCGGAATTGTTGTTATTATTATTATCGTTATCTTTTTTACAGCCGGCAATGGTCAGTGCTGCTGCGATGAATAAGCACAAGGAAGTTTTAGTAAAGGTGGTTAATTTCATGGTTGATTGAATTTTGGTTTTTTGATCTGATCCAATAAAAACGAAATTGTTTGGCCAATATTCTGTTTTTAAAAGAAAAACTTATAGTCAACAAATTGATTTTTATTCCAATAAAAGAATCTATAATTTTGATAAACAGAAACTTATATGCAATCCTTTTCCCATAGATCCCAAGCATCCCACAAATCCCGGTTCAGACAATCCCCATTCAGGCCATGAAACGACTATTCCTGTTTTCGCTTGCGCTCCTGCCTTCGGCCCTGCTCTTATCCCAGTCCGGGGAAAAAGCTGCGGCGCCGGGGCAAAAGGCTTCCCCGCCGCTGGAAAAGACCCTGCTTTGGAAAATTTCCGGAAACGGGCTAAGCCGCCCTTCCTATCTGTTCGGCACCATGCATATCCTGTGCGCCGAAGATGCCCGGCTGAGCGAGGGACTGAAATCGGTTATCGATCACTGTGATGAAGTGTATTTTGAGATAGACCTCGACGATGCCATGGGCATGCTGAAATCGATCCAGTACATGCGGATGAACGACAGCAAAAAATTATCCGACCTGCTCAGCGCAGAAGACTATGCCAAGGTGAAGGGATATTTTGAAAAGCACGGATCGCTGTTGCCCTTCAGCATGCTGGAGCGGTTCAAGCCTTTGCTCATCAGCAGCCTCGTGGAAGAAGAAGGGCTGGATTGCAAAACCACCGACGGCATGGAACTGAGCATCATGAAGGAATGCCATGCCCAGAATAAAAAGATCAACGGGCTGGAAACCGCATCATTCCAGGCCAGCCTCTTCGACAGCATTCCTTATGAAAAGCAGGCCGCCGACCTGGTGAATTATATCGACAGCATCGATGCATATAAAAAAACAACCAGCGACCTGGCAGCCGTATACCGCCAGCAGGATCTGCAGAAAATAGATGAGCTTACCCGCGCCGGAGACACCGGAATAGGCAATTACCTCGACCTGCTGCTGTATGGACGTAACAGAAAATGGGTAAAATCGCTCGACACGCTGATGCCAGGAAAATCACTACTGATAGCCGTAGGAGCCGGCCATCTTGCCGGCGAACAAGGCCTGATCAGCTTATTGAGAAAGGAAGGGTATGTGGTGACGGCGGAAAAGAACTAATTAATGTGGAAATGTGGAAATGTGAGAAATGTGGAAATGAGGTTTAATAATTTTCATATTTCCACATTTCTCACATTTTCACATTCTCTCTAACCTGCTAAAGAAAAAATCCGATTCAATAATGGCATTCTCGTCGCTGTCGCTTCCATGGATCGCATTCTCTCCGACAGAGCTGGCATAGAGCTTACGGATGGTTCCTGCTTCGGCCTTGGCAGGGTCGGTGGCGCCGATCAGCTTGCGGAAATCGGCCACTGCATTTTCTTTTTCCAGAATGGCGGCAATGATGGGGCCGCTGCTCATGAACTCAACCAGCTCTCCATAGAACGGCCTGGCCTTATGCACCGCATAGAACTCGCCGGCTTTTTCAGCCGAGAGCCTGGTCAGCTTCAGGGCCACCAGCTTAAACCCTTCTTTAATGATCCTGTCCAGAATAGCGCCGGAATGCCCGTTGGAATAAGCATCTGGCTTGATCATAGTGAAAGTTCGGTTACTCATTGTCCTGTCTTTTGGGGCGCAAAGATAAGGGTTTAATGTGCGAATGGCTAATTTGCGGATGTGCGAATGCTCCATTCGGGACCGGATTACCATAATCAGCCTCTTTTCATTCGCATCCCGCGAATCGAAATACTCAATCCAGGATCGGATATAGTCAGGCTTTTTCATTCGCACATTAGCCATTCGCACATCCGCACATTAGCAATTCCCCTATCTTTGCAGCCTTTCAATGAAAGCAATCGCCGAAATATTACCCCTGCTGGAACAACCCAGGAAGATCGTGATCACCATGCACCAGAAACCCGATGCCGATGCCATGGGCTCATCACTGGGACTATTCCATGTGCTCAGGCAACTGGGCCATTCCGTAAGCGTGATCTCGCCTACCAACTGGGCCGACTGGCTGAAATGGATGGAAGGCGCCGATACAGTGATCGATTATGAGCTGAGCTCCGAAAAAGCAAATCAGGTTTTAAATGAGGCGGATATTGTTTTTTGCCTGGACTTCAATACCTTGTCAAGAACCAAAAGAATGGCTGAACCATTGCGGTCATTATCCTGCATCAAGGCGCTGATCGATCATCATCAGGAGCCCGAGCTGCAAAGCTTCGATTACGGCATCAGCGATGCCGGCAAAAGCTCTACCTGCGAAATGATCTATGATTTTATTCTCGAAGCGGGTCATTCCGACAAGATCGATACCGCTGCTGCCGAATGCCTTTATGCAGGCGTGATGGCCGATACAGGCTCATTCCGCTTTTCATCCTGCACGGCTTCCGTGCACCGCATGGTGGCTGAACTGAAAGACCGGGGGCTGGATCATTCCATGGTTCATGAAAACCTGTTCGATAATTTCCTGGAGAACCGCCTGCGGTTTACCGGTCATGTGCTGCAAAGCCGCATGGATATTTATTATGAATACAATACCGCGCTGATCGCCGTTCCCTGGAAAGACCTGGTGCGCTTTCAGATCAAAACAGGCGATACGGAAGGACTGGTGAACTATCCGCTCTCCATCCAGGGCATCAAGCTCGCCGCGCTTATTATTGACCGCGACGAAGAGATCAAATGCTCTTTTCGCAGTAAAGGCGGCTTCGACGTAAATACCTTTGCCCGCAGGTATTTTGAAGGAGGCGGACATTTCAATGCAGCGGGAGGCCGCAGCTCCGATTCACTGGAGCAGACCGTGCAGCGGTTCATCAGGGCCATGAAAGAAAATGCGTCACAACTACAATAAACATACAATGAAAAAGCTCATTTCTTATTTATTTGTTCTTTCCGTTCTGATGACGGCAATGGCCTGCAAGAACGCCGGTTTGAAAAGAACCAAGAGCGGCTTGCTGTACAAGATCATCACGGACGGAAAATCACCTCTTGTAAAAAAAGGGCAGTTCCTGAAGTTAAGCTATACCCAGAAAATCCATGATTCCATTATATCTTCTTCGACAGAAACCATACCGGCTTATGTGCGGGTCGACAGCCTCGGCCCCAATTACAATGCCATGGAAATATTCCCGCTGGTAAGAAAGGGCGACAGCGCCGTTGTGATCCAGTTGGCAGACAGCATCCGCAAAAAATCAGGTCAGCCGCTTCCGCCTTTCGTGAAGAAAAAAGACAAGTTCGTGCTGACCTTTAAAGTGCTCGACGTTTTTGACAAGCAGGATCTCGTGATGAGCGACCGCGAAGCGGAAATAAACAAGCTCCATCAAAAAGAAACCAAAGAGGTAGGCGATTATATCGCCGCCCACAAGATCGATGCACAGAAAACCGCCAAGGGCACTTTTGTGGAAGTGAAGTCCGTGGGCGATGGCCCTGCAGTGGATTCCGGCAAACAAGTGTCTGTTCGCTATACCGGGAAATTTTTGCCATCAGGCAAAGTATTCGAATCGAATATGACCCCTCCTGGAAATGAGCCGATCAAATTTGTGGTTGGACGAAAAGGCGGAATGATCGAAGGATGGGATGATGGACTGCGTTTGTTCAAGAAAGGAGGGAAGGGAACATTGTATATCCCGGCTTATCTCGCTTACGATGCACAGCCAGGCCCCGGCAACAAGCCCTTCGAAAACCTGATCTTCGATGTGGAGATCATCGACGTAACGGATGCGCCCAAGCAGCCCGAAAAGCCGGTAACGCCGCCGCCATCGGCCCAAAACCAGAAGACGACAACACCCTCCGCACAGCAGAAAGGAAGTAAAACAAAATAAATCTAATACTTGAGTGTTGAGTGTTGAATATTGAGTGTTGAGTGTTTAAAAAATATTCAAACACTCAACACTCAACACTCAATATTCAATGTTCAATAGTTAACATTCAATATTCAATATTCAACTGAGACACCAGCTTTATCGCTTCTTTTGCTTCCTTCACATCATGCACCCTTAACATATTCGCTCCTTTCAGCAGGGCAACGGTATTCAGCACTGTTGTTCCGTTCAGCGCTTCGGCGGCAGTAATGTCCAGGGTTTTATAGATGGTGGATTTGCGGGAAAGACCGGCCAGGATGGGGCAGTCCAGCATGCGGAACAGCGAAAGGTTTTTCAGCAGCTCGAAATTATGCGGGGCCGTCTTCGAGAATCCGAACCCCGGATCGATGATCAGGTCTTTTATGCCTGCCCGGATGCAGGCGTCTTTCCGTTCAATGAAAAAATCCAGCACTTCCCGGCTCACGTTCTCGTATATACGATGCTGGTGCATGGTTTCGGCGGTTCCCTGCATGTGCATCGCAATATAAGGAACGTTCAGTTTCGCTACTGTTCCCAGCATGCTTTCATCGAAGCTTCCCGCGCTGATATCATTCACCATCGAAGCGCCTGCGGCAACGGCTGTTGAAGCCACTCCGGCGGAATAGGTATCGATGGAGATGACGGCATCCGGGAAGCGGGCATGCACCGAAGCGATGGCTTCTATTACCCGTTCCGATTCTTCGGTTATAGATACCTGTTTGGAGCCGGGCCTGGTGCTTTGTCCGCCGATATCGATGATATCGGCTCCTTCATTCAGCATTTTTTCCGCTGCTTCCAGAACAGCATCATTACCGTGGAAACGGCTGCCTGCATAAAAGGAATCCGGCGTTACATTGATGATGCCCATTACCAGGGGCCGTTCGATGATCAATAATCTTCCGTTGCAATTGAGCGTGAACATCCCGAAAATTAATCTTTTTTTATCAGCGCTGCAGTCAAATCAGCTTTTTCATGTAGGTTTGATCTTCAAAAATTCGTACTTGTAATTTATAAAAATCATGGTTGATACCAGTCAGCAATACGACGAGGCGGTTCGTTCCTGCAAGGCAATTTTCCTCGGCAAGGCAAAAGACTATGGAACATCATGGCGGGTATTGCGCACCATTTCCATCGCGGATCAGTTATTCATCAAAGCGCAGCGCATCCGCACCATCCAGCAGACCGGCATCAAGAAGGTGGAAGAAAGTATAGCGGATGAATTCAGGGGCATCGTGAATTACGGGGTGATCGGACTGATACAACTGCAACTGGGAAAAGAAGCCGTGGAAGACCTGCCCCTGCCGCAGATAGAAAAATTATTCGATTCAACCATAGCCGCCGTAAAAAAGATCATGCTCGACAAGAACCATGATTACGGCGAGGCCTGGCGCGAAATGAGCCAGGAAAGTTTTACCGACCTGATCCTGGTGAAGCTGCTGCGCATCCGCCAGATACTGGCCAATGACGGCAAAACCCTGATCAGCGAAGGCATCGATGCGAATTATGCGGATATCATCAATTATGCTTTATTTGCATTGATCCTGATCAGTGAAGGAAAGCATAGGGGGTGAGGCGGGATACGGGATGCGAGGTACGGGATACGAGATGCAGGATGAGGCGTAGTGTTTATGATGAATCGCATAATTTTATTATCCCGTATCTCGTATCCCGTA
>CAYYZJ010000951.1:0-4190 GCA_964475615.1 uncultured Flavitalea sp.
TTGTTTGAATCCAGGATCACCGGCCGGTTGGATCGTATGCTGATGGTAGCCCATTTTTCAAATACCACATCCTGCCCTCGCACCGGATCGGTTTTGGAATAAGGAAGACTGTCATGATTGAGGCGGAAAGCAGCTACATTATAAATGCCGCTGACGCCCGGCAGACCTTTGGCAGCCGGGAACTGGTAAGGATCGTGATGATAGCCCTGGCGCGCACTGAAGCCATACAGTGCTACGAAAAATAAAATGAATGCGGCCTTGAGGGCTGTCTTCGCATACCGTTGCCATTGACTGGAAAGCGCGGGGCGATAACGGTTAGGCGCAGTGGGCTTTTGCAATACCAGCAACCGCACAATACGCTGAACATCGAAGGCCAGAAGGAATAGCGCGATGCTGATCAGATAAAGACTATACACATCTTCTCCCCCCTCATAAGCGAGATTGGACATAAACACATTGCCCAGGAAAATAAAGATGAACAGTGCGCCGGTGGCAGCCGTTTTCCTGAACAGCAACAAAAAGGCGGAAATGATCTCAATCAATCCGAGAAAGGATTCATAGGAGGGAACAACGCCCAGGCTCAATGAAAACAATTTCCATCGCGTAAAATCGCCGTACTGCGTATTGAGGTTGCTGATGGAAGGATAAGGCGCCAGCAGCGGAAATAATTTGATGAACCCATATCCGAAAATGGCCAGCGCCAGCCGGTAACGGAGAATGACCCGCAGCCAGTAATATAATGCATTGTATGCTGTTCTCTGCGTGTCGAGCCTCGTCCAGATGATTGCGCCCGCAACAGCGATCAATGCAATGATGCCCCAGTCCGCATAGCTTGCGGCGCCGGACAGAAAATGCGGTTCATAATGCGCGAGGGTAAAAATATCGCCATAATAAGGATGGAACCAGTTGATGGAAAAAAGCGCATTGAAAAATTGTCCATCCAAAGGAAGAGCCTGGATAAGGAAATAAATGAAGAAGAACCGGAAAGCGATCAGCTCATTTTTCTTCCATGGAGTAATTTCTGGTATAGTGGTCATATACACTTGTTTTTAGAGTTTTAATAACCGGGATTCGGGTCAAGCGCCGGATCCACATTCAGCTCGGCAATGGGAATGGGCAGCACGTATTTGTTGGGATCGGTTACTCCCAATACAGCAGCGGCCCTTCCGGTGCGCACCAGGTCGAACCAACGGTGAGCCTCAAACGCAAATTCGATCCGCCGTTCATTTTCGATGGCCAGCAATATTTCATCCTGGGTAACGGCTGTGCTGGGAGCAAGGCCGGCCCTGTCGCGTATGGCGTTCAGGTCGCTCAGCGCTCCGTCGAGGTTATTCTGTTCTGCGCGGGCCTCTGCCCGGATCAGGTAGAGCTCGGCAATGCGGATCACATAAGCGGGATCGGTGGCCGGGTTGCGGTAATACAAATTGCCATACCAAAGCCCCTGCGATGTTTTGGCCACCAGCGCTTTTCGGTTACCCCCGATCGTGGTATCGTTAACCAGCGCTACAAAAGCATCATTAGGCGCCCACTGGCGCGTGCCTCCGTTGACAGGAGGCTGCCATTGCCCTCTATGTCCGTTGGTATAATTGGCGCTATAGGAAAGCTCGAAAACGGATTCTTTCGTGCCTACTACATTGTTGGCGAAAAATGCGCTGTATGGCTTGAGCAAAGTATAATTGGTGTTATCGCTGATGACCTGGCTTGCATCGGCTTCAGCCTGGGCCCATTCCTTCTGATAGAGATGGTACCGTGCCCGCAATGCCCATACCGTTTCTTTATTGGCGCGATAGGGATTTTGCGTGGCAGGCAGGGGCAGCAGGTTCTCTGCGGTGTTGAGATCGCTCAATACCTGTGCATAGGTTTCGGCCAGCGAGCTGCGCTTGATGCCGTTCTTGTCGGTAGCGCTGGTGGTTGGAGTAAGCACGAGCTGCACGCCGCCCCAGGTGCGGGCCAGGTCGAAATAAGCGAGGGCGCGGATGAAATAGGCTTCGCCGGTGAGCTGGTTTTTTTCAGCATCGGTCAGCGACGGATCAGTAACCGTAGGCACTTTGGCGATCACATTATTGGCCCTGTTGATGACGGTATAGATGGCAGTCCATACGCCTTCAACAGTGGCATTATCCGAGCGTACATTGTGTGTGATGAATTGCTGCACGATGGACTGCGAACCCGTCCATTGCACATTATCGCCGGAAAGATATCCGATGGACTGGAAATTGACGCCATAATAATTGTCTGCGGCAAGTCCGCGGTAAATGCCTCTCACGGCGGTCTCCGCAGACGCTTTATCGACAATGGTCACATCATCGGAAACGGCATCCACCGGCTGCACATCCAGGAATTTTTTGCATGAGCTCAGGGTCAGTACAAGAATTGCAGGTAAAATATATTTGATCATTTTTTTCATGTTAAGCGCTTTCATTTTTTATAGTGATGCATTGATGCCGAACTGAACCGTGCGCGGCTGGGGCGGCGTGCCCAGGTCGAGGCCTTGTATATCCTGGTTGCTGGTTACATTGGCTTCGGGATCGGGGCCTGTATAATGCGTGGCCAGGATGAGGTTGGTTCCCACGAAATAGAAGCGAAGCGTTTCGATGCCGATCTTTGACGATAATTTTTTAGGGATCGTATATCCTATGGTCAGCGATTTCAATTTCAGGAAGGATCCATCTTCCAGAAAGCGGCTGTTCTGCTCCAGCGTATAGTTATTGCCGAAAGCCGTGAGCCTGGGCACATCGGTAATATCGCCCGGCTTCTGCCATCTCTTCAACTGATTGGCGAAAAGCACGCGGTTGGCGTCGCGGGTGCCGCCGCCTTCTCCGAAAAAGCGGTTGAGGTTATAGATTTTATTGCCGGACTGAAAAGTGAACAGCACGCCTGCATCGATTCCTTTATAGCTGATGTTATTGGTGATGCCTCCAAAAAATTTGGGCATGGCGCTGCCGAGTATCTGCCTGTCGGCAACGGTGATCTGCCCGTTCTTATCCAGATCCTCGAAAACGGCATTGCCCGTTTGCGGGTCTACCTCAAGCTGCTTGTATAGCCAGAAGGAATACATGGAATAACCCTGCTGCATCCTTACCCAATCGCGACTGTACGCCGTAATGGCCACCGGAAGCTTTTCGATTTTATTGGTATTGCCGGAAATATTGAAGCTGGTCTGCCAACTGAAATCCCGGGTTTTGATATTCGTGCTCGTAATGGATATTTCATATCCTTTGTTGCTGATTTCGCCTGCGTTGGAATAATAGGTGCTGAACCCGGTGATGGCCTGGATGGGTAGTGGCAGCAGTACATTGGTAGTGTATTTGGAATACCAGTTGAATTCGATATTGATGCGGCCGTTCAGCAATCCCAGGTCGATGCCTGCATTGATCTGCCGCGTTCTTTCCCATTTCAGATCGGGATTGGCCAGTTGCAAAGGCACGGTGCCTGCCTTATCGCCGCCGCTGGTATTGTCGGGATATCCGGCAGCGCCTGTCCAAAGTCCGCGGGCTGCAAAATCGTTGATGCCGTTCTGGTTGCCGGTAATGCCATAGCTGCCCCTGATCTTGAGATCGCTGATCAGGTTCAGCTCTTTCAAAAAGTTTTCTTCCTTGATCCTCCAGGCTGCGCCGACGGAAGGGAAATATCCCCAGCGGTTATTTGCCCCGAACCTTGAGGAGCCATCTGCTCTTCCGCTCAACTCGATAAAATATTTGCCTGCATAGTTGTAATCGATCCTCGAGAAAAAGGAAGCCAAGTTCCCTTTTGTCCAACTTTGCGAAGAGCTGCGCGTTGAGGCTGAAGAAATATCGGTGTATGAATTGCTGGGAAAGCCGCTGCCTGTTGCTCCGGTGCTTTTGAGCACATTGCTTTGAATGGTATTGCCTACCAGTATGCCGAATCCATGTCCGCCTGAAAATGTTTTGCGGTAGGACAGGGTTTGCTCATTGATCCAGGCGCTGTTCTGGGTAAGTGTGGAAGTGGCTGAGCCGCCCGAAGCGCCGAGTTGTGTTTTATCGTTCCAGTATTCCGATTCTTCATAATGGTTATAGTCCAGGCTCCAGCTACTGCGGAATTTCAGGCCGGGAATGATCTCTGCATCGAGATAAAGATTGCCGATATACCGCAGGTTCGTCGTATGTACATCATAGTTAGTAAGCAGCACCTGCAGGTTGTCGAATCCGGCCCAGCGGGCGGGTGTGCCG
>CAYYZJ010000952.1:0-3536 GCA_964475615.1 uncultured Flavitalea sp.
AAGAAAACTACCGAGATTACCGAGCTGAATTCGTTAAAGAAAAAATTATTTTCCGCCATCGCCCATGACCTGAAAACGCCGATGTATGCGCTGCGCAACCTGTTCAATCATATTCAGCAATACGATATTCCTGCAGAAGAGATCAAGACCATGATACCCGATGTGGTGAACGACGTCATTTATACCACGGGACTGATGGAAAACCTGCTGCAATGGGCCAAAAGCCAGATGCAGACAGCTACCATAAGAAAAGATCCGATCGACATCAGGGATATAACGGAGGAGAATATACGCTTGCTGCACCTGCAGGCCGCATCCAAAAAAATATCGCTCAGCAACCAGATCGACAAACCCTGTATCGTCTTTGCCGATCCGGACATGATCAGCCTGGTGCTGCGCAACCTGCTTTCCAATGCCATCAAGTTCACGCCGCAACAGGGAAAGGTCAGCATCAATGCGATAGAAAACGGATTGTTCACCGAAGTGTTCGTGGAAGATACCGGCATCGGCATCAGCACGGAAGCCATGGAGAAAATAAACGGGAATAATTACTATACCACCGAAGGCACTTCCAGCGAAGCAGGCACCGGCCTGGGACTGATGCTTTGCAAGGAATTCCTGTTCAAGAACGGCGGAGAAATGCATATCCGGAGCACGCCGGGAAAAGGAAGCGTGTTTTCTTTTACGCTTCCCAAGAATGAGTTTACAGTTTAAAGTTTACGGTTTACAGTTATAAATGATTGGCGTCAGTAAACTATAAACTGGAAACTATAAACTGTAAACCGGAAACTCATTCCGCCAGGGCATTCAACAGGTCGGCCATCTCCGATCCGGTATCGTGGAAAAAGTCATAGATCTTTTTGGAGCTGATGCCCCGCGCATTGGCTTCCTTTACTGTGGCTTTTATGCTGTACCAGCCCGATCCGCCCTGCTTGTCCGAAGCGAGCGCCAGCGGGATCATCAGGAACCAGTCGGAGTAAACAGCCGCCGGCGCAGCGCTTGTTCCCGGAGCAATATGATCCACTTCCACGCTCGATTTTCCCAATGAAACGGATTTGATATGAACCTGGTTTTTAGCGTCCATTTCCCGCCAGTTGCCGATGATCTCCATATCGATATTCAGGCTGATGTGGTCGTCGCTGTTTCTGATCCTCGCCTTCGAATAATGCAGGAATACCGAATCCACTTTAAGCCTGAACAGCTCTCCTTGGCGTTCGGCCTTCAGCACGATCCTGCTCGCTTCTTTTTCCTGCTCGTGCTCCCAGATCTTGCGGATGATCTCTATTTTGTCGATATTGAAACGGCCGTTCCGGTAAAAGGAACTTGCCGAACAAAATCCTTGGTACTGGCCCGTAAAGCTGGCTTCGCGGCTCTTTAAATGAGCGGTAACGGCGCTCACGGCAAAATCGGCCAGCGGCCCGGCAATGGCGCCGATAAGGGGCGCAAGATGGCTGGGTATTTTTTCTTCCGGAAAAGTATCGATGGCAATGACCACCGATTCCGAAACCGAATTCGTTCTTTTCCCATTGCCGTCAAAATTGGCGATCTGCGCCTGAACCGATGCAGGGATCAGCAGGACGCATGACAGATGAAATGTTATACAACGGAGATGCATAGGTGATTTTTTTAGGAGATCGATAATGAAGTTACATTTTTTTAGAGGCCGATCCGGCGAAGCCGGATAAGTGTTTTCACTTAGTTTTTAAAAAATCGGAGCTTTCGATAAATCTGTTTCCTGGAAAAATCCGTAAATTGTCTTTGTAAAAAGCATGTACATTGCTGATTGTACTTCGCTATCTGTGAAAAATCGTTCGATCCGCTGCGAAGAAACGTTTACCTTATGCGAAAAATACTAATAGCCGACGATCACAGCGTTGTACGCAAAGGGCTTAAACAAATTTTGCTCGAAGCTTTTCCATCGGCATCCGTTGCGGAAGTAGGAGATGCGGAAGACCTGCTGAAAAAAGTGATGGCACAGGAATGGGATGTGGTGATCTCGGATATCTCCATGCCGGGAAGAAGCGGACTGGAAGTGCTGCAACAGATCAGGCAAAATCATCCCAGGCTTCCGGTGCTGATCCTCAGCGTACATCCGGAAGACCAGTACGCGATACGCGTATTGAAAGCCGGGGCCTCCGGATACCTCAATAAGGATTCCGCTCCCGAAGAGCTGGTGAAAGCAGTGAACCGCGTGCTGCTGGGTAAAAAATACATCACGCCGACCATAGCTGAAAAACTGGCCACCGCACTCGACCAGGACGCTGACAGAAATCCCCACGAATATCTTTCCGACAGGGAGTTTGAAGTGCTCAAGCTGCTGGCAGCCGGAAAATCGGTGTCCGATATCGCAGAGCAGCTATCCCTCAGCGTTACCACCGTAAGCACTTACCGGGCCAGGATCATGAATAAAATGAACATGAAAACAAATGCCGACCTCACCCTGTATGCCATCGAGCATAAGCTCATGTAGACGATATACTACAAACCGCCGGTAAAATCTATTACAGAAAACAGAGCTGATACCCTATTTCCATTGCGTTGACACTTGCCTACCTTGAGGAAGTTGATGACGTATATGAATACACGAAAAAAGGTACTGCTACTGGTAGACGATTCCCCGATCATTATCGAACGGCTGATGTACATGCTCGAAGAGTTGGATAATATTGAAGTCATCCTGCAAAGCGAAAGTTACGCCAATGCACTGAAGCTGATTGAATCGAACCATCCCGATATCATCATTCTCGATATCAACCTGCCCGACAAAAGCGGCCTCGACCTGCTGCGGCTCATCAAAAAAGAATATCCTAATACGACCGTGATCATGGTCACCAATCAGACCGGCGAATATTACCGCAACCTCTGCCAGAAACTGGGAGCTGACTATTTCATCGACAAATCGAGTGAATTTGAACAAGTTCCCGTGATCATTTCATCCATTGCATGATACTTTTACGATAGGCGAAGTAGTAGGTATTCTACATTAAACAGATACGCCGCTCTATTTTTTCCGGTAAGAAAATGAACGTTCTTCGTATTGTTTAAATCGTACCTGGTATGAAAAAAGATAAAAAGACCATTCTGATCGTAGACGATTCGGCGCTCATCATGGAAAGGATGGTTCCCATGCTGGAGGAAATGGAAAATGTGGAATTCGTTATTCATGCAGGAACCTATCAGGAAGCCATTGAATTGCTGGAAAAGATCAGTCCGCAGTTCGTTTTGCTCGACATTCATCTTCCCGACAGAAGCGGCATCGAGCTGCTGCGCACTATCCGCGAAAGATACAGGGAGATCATCGTGCTGATGATCACCAACAGCGCCGGCGAATCCTACCGCGAAATATGCAAAAAGCTGGGCGCCCGTTATTTTTTCGATAAATCGAAAGACTTTGACCAGATCCCCGCAGTCATCGCAGCCGGCTAACGGTAATAAGGCATGTGCTCATCAGCGAATTTCTTCTCTTCCTCCTCCCAGTTCTTCAGCATCTGGTGACGTTCATTATTGAGTTTGTTGTTGGTCTGATTGAATGTATT
>CAYYZJ010000953.1:0-4818 GCA_964475615.1 uncultured Flavitalea sp.
AATAGGTAGTTATTCAATATTAAATATTAAATATTAAATCTTACATATTACTTAATCAATGACAGATAGTGCGGGAACATTTCCCGCCATACCGGCCAGTCGTGATTGGCAAAAGGGCGGATATCGAGCCAGTGGTCGATATGTTTCTGGCCCAGTATCCGGCTCAGCCTTTCGTTATCTCCCCGGCAACTGTCGTACTCTGCTGTTCCCAGCACGATGCCCAGCTTCCAGATATCGGCATCCTGATCGCCGGGTATGAAATCGACGGGATTATTGAAATATACATTATCGTCATAATACCCGTCGGTGAATTGCCTGACGTCGAAGGCGCCGCTCATCGAAAAGCAGTTGTTGCAGATATCGGGGTGGCGAAAGGCAAAATTCACGGCATGATAGCCTCCGAAGCT
This sequence comes from uncultured Flavitalea sp., assembly GCA_964475615.1. Classification (GTDB taxonomy): domain Bacteria; phylum Bacteroidota; class Bacteroidia; order Chitinophagales; family Chitinophagaceae; genus Puia. The sequence goes on from CAYYZJ010000953.1 coordinate 408, forward strand.
GCAGCCGGCCATGGTTATTTTATAGTAGCCGGTCTCTTCCCGGGCGCGGCTGACCACTTCAGTCAGGATCAGCTTGTCATAACAGGTATGGTTATACGCTCTTACAGCAGCAGGAACGGATTTGTTGTACCAGCTCAGCGCATCGATGCTGTCCGGACAATAGATCTTCACTTTGCCGTTTTCGAGAAACCATGCTGCGGCCTGGATCAATCCCTGATCCTTGTTCTGGTAATAAGAGCCTTTGGATGTCGGAAATAAAATGACCGGCTGTCCCGCATGACCGAATACCAGCATTTCAAACGTTCTTCCGATAGCGGGCGAATGCCAGCGGTGATATTCTTCATGAATGTGCATTTCGATTAAGGTTTACGGCTTGGGAATACAAATTACGAATTATTCACAATGTAAGACTATCCCCCATCCTGCATCCCGCATCTCGCAACATTCCCCTATTTTTGAATCCATGCAATCAGAAAAATCTCAGCTATCATCCCGTTTTCTTGACCGGAATGTAACCGTTGATTTTTATCTTCCTCCTCCAATCCCAGCTCAACCCGGCCTTTTGCTGATCAATGACGGTCAGGATCTGAAACAGCTCGGACTGGAATCTATCCTGAACGATCTATACCGGAAAGGTTCGATCCATCCTTTGCTATGCGTAGGCATTCATGCCGGCGCTGAAAGGAAAATGGAATATGGAACAACGGGCATTACCGATTATAAAGGAAGAGGAGCCAGGGCGGGAAATTATTCCCGGTTCATTCTGGAAGAGCTGATCCCGTTTATTCATGCCCGTTATCATATACCTGCTTTCAGTGAACTGGCTTTTGCCGGATTTTCCCTCGGCGGATTAAGCGCGCTGGATATGGTCTGGAGCAACCCTGCAGTTTTTTCAAAAGCAGGCGTTTTTTCCGGGTCCTTATGGTGGAGAACCAGGGATAAGAATGATAAGAGCTATCGCGACGCCACCGACCGCATCATGCATCAAAAAATCCGCGATGGCCATTATCATCCCGGATTAAAATTCTTTTTCGAATGCGGAGCCGCCGATGAAGAAGAAGACCGCAACAACAACGGCATCATCGATTCCATCGACGATACGCTCGACCTGATCAGCGAGCTCAGTGCAAAAGGATATGAACCGGGAAAAGATATCCATTACCTGCAGCTCGACGACGGCAGGCATGATGTGGCCACCTGGGCAAGAGCCATGCCTGTATTTTTGATATGGGGATGGGGGAGATAGCATTGTGCCGGATGCAAATAAAAAACGCCTCATCGATGAGGCGTTTTTTATTATAAAGTATATTTTATCAGAAGCTGTAGCGCAGTCCGATCTGCATGCTCCAGCGGGAGAGATAATCATTATATGCCCAGGGTTTGTTGGTATACTTGTTCAAACCGTAAGTGGGATTAAAATAATAGTAGGGCGTAACAGTGCCGTCGCCGTTATCCTGGAAATGATCGACATTGATGGGCTGCGCTTCCTGGTTGCCGAGATAATAGGAACGTCCCCAGTTCTTGCTCAGCAGTGCGCTCACATTGAAAATGTTCACTGTGATCGACAACGTGTGTTGCTTGTAGAAAGCGATCCCTTCTTCCACTTTCAGGTCGAAATGGTTTTCCCAGGGCATTCTGTCGGCATTCCTTTCCGTATTCTTACCGATATGCTTGCGCAGGTATTTGGTGGAATTCATATAGGTCTGGAAGGCGGCGAACTGCTCCTCGGGCGACAACCCGTTCTTGGTAACGAACTGGGAAGCATCGCTGGGCATATAGATCAGGTCGGCGCCGCCTGCTGTGCTCAGCTTGGCAACGGTAGATCCATCGTCGCCGTTGATGTCGCCGTAATATACATAGGAGAAGGTCTGGCCCGACTGACCGGTGTACACCAGCCCGACATTAGTAGAGAATATCTTTCCGTATTTGAATCTTTTGCCGATATATCCAACGATGCGCGAACCCTGGTCGTAGTTGTTCCTTGCCACGTCGATATTGTTAAGGCCGTTGATATTGTAATTATACCGGAAGTTTGAGGCTGCGGTCGAGGAAGTACCGTCGATAACGCCATAGGAATGGCCAAAGCTGTAGGAAAGGCTGGCCGACCATCCCTGGCTGAACAGGCGCATAAGCGAGAGCGTTATATTATATGCATGGCCTTTGGTGGTATTGCTCAGCGCATATACGCTGGAATAACCGCTATTCACCTTGGCTCCATAGAACGGCCTGGTAGTATTGCCCAGGATCAGGTTGGCGGTAGGAGGAGCGAGGTTCAGATCATGATAAAGGATGTCCTGCAGCACTTTGGTATAAATGCCTTCGAGTGTTCCCACAAAACCAAAGGGCAGTTTCTGATCGATGGCCAGGTTGGTTCTGAGCGTTCTCGGATATTTGAAATCGGGAGAAGTAACATTGATGCCAGGGCCAACACCCGTAGCCGGGTGGAAGGGATTGACCGGATCGAAATGAACATCGTTGCTGATCACCTGTGCAGCAGTGAGCGTGCTGGAGATGGTGCCTATGCCGGTATTGCTGTACTGGTTGGATATCCATACGAACGGAACACGGCCGGTGAAGATGCCCACTCCGCCGCGGACCTGCGTTTGGCGGTTGCCCATCACATCCCAGTTAAAGCCGATACGGGGAGAGAGCAATACTTTGGTGCTGGGGATCTTGTTGGTGGCTACATTATTGTTCTGGGCAATATCGGAGCTGTTGAACGCATCATTGGCTGCCGGTTTGCCGGAGAAAACGGGAATGTCTGCACGAAGGCCATAGGTAAGATTGAAATTATCCCTGATCGCAAAAGCGTCCTGTGCATAGAATCCAAGCTGGTAAGCCTTTACATTGGCCACCGGCTTCGGGTTTTTGGGATCGGTGGAATAAACGGTTTGATACTGGCTGGCATAAGCGGTGGCCACGCCGGATGCATCATCATAAAAATCCTGCAGGGTATTATACGTATAGCTTCCTACCAGGCCCTGAAGGAAAACGTTCTTTGAATTATAGAACAGGTTATCCGTTCCGAAGGTCAATGTGTGCTTGCCGAGATAGAGGTTGAAATTGTCTGTCAGCGTGAATACATTCTGGGCAAGTGAGTTGGCCTGGGAGCTGTATTCTGTACCGAAATTATAAGTAGCTCCATTGTCGCTGATCTTTACTGAAGGGAACAGGTCGCCGGGAGTGGCCCTGTTGTCGCGCGTTGCAGTAAAAGTCAGGCGCAGCATATTCGACATCTTGCTGCTGAAATTCGAGTTCAGTTCTGCTACCGTGGAATTATTGGTGGAATTGAAATTATATCCGTTATTATAGAAATACATGGTGGAGCCTGAAGTGCTGGCGCTGAAAATGAAATTGCTTCCTTTTACATAGCTGTGGCGAACGGTAAGCTTGGACCTGCTGTCGATATTCCAGTCGATACGCGCAAAGACCGCATCGGATTTTTTATCGCTGTTGAAGCCGTTATACGGGCCCGGGTCATAGCTCCATCCGGAATGTTTGCTTTCATCTTTCAGGAAACTGCTGAGGCTGTCGAGTGCGGAAGTGCGTATCTGCGAGGCAGGGGTTCCGGGTAAATTGGGAACCGGCTGCGATCTTCTTTCGCCCTCATAATTCACAAAGAAGAATAATTTGTTTTTGATGATGGGGCCGCCAAGGCGTGCTCCGTATTGCCAGTCATGGAACTTTGCGTATTTGGATCTGGTGTCCGCGCTTTTTCCGACAAGGCCCTGGTTCTGGTTAAAGCCATATACCGATCCGTGAAAAGTATTGGTACCTGAACGGGTAACGGCATTCACGCCGCCGCCGGTGAAGCCGCTCAGCGTAACATCATAAGGAGCAAGGATCACCTGAACCTGTTCGATGGCATCGAAGGGAATGGGGTTCAGTGCGGCCTGTCCGCCGTTGGTGCCGCTGGCTGCCAATCCGAATATATCGGTGGCATTGGCGCCATCGATGGTGAACTGGTTGTATTTATTGCTTTGACCGGCAAAAGCAATACCCATGGTGCTTCCGTCTGAATTGCTTCTGCGCGGCTGTGCCTGCGGGGTGAGACGCACATAATCATCCACGTTGCGGGTGATGGTGGGCAGGGTTTGCAATTCCACCTGCGAAATCTGCAGGGAAGGGCCTTGCCGCTTGGGACTGATCAGCGCATTTCTGCGATAAGTAACGGTTACTTCATTCAGTGATTTGGAATTATCTTCCAATATCGCTTCCAGTTTTAATGGAGCGCCGAGCTGGAGATTGATATCATCATAGGTGCGGGCATTATACCCGGTATAGCTGATTTCTATTTTATATGGCCCGCCGACGCGCATGTTGGAGATGGTGAACCTGCCATCGGGCAATGCAACCGTATTGTACTCAGTTCCGGAGGGTACATGGATGGCTTTTACGGAAGCTCCTCCCA
>CAYYZJ010000954.1:0-6166 GCA_964475615.1 uncultured Flavitalea sp.
CGGCTCCAGCCTGATCAGCCGGTCTGTTTCGGCTATGGCATCGTCATATTTTTTCTGACTGTCGAAAAAATATTTTCTTTCCAGTATCAGTGCTGTATTGTCGGGATCGTACTTCAGGGCTTCGTTGTAATTGCGCAGCGCCTCGGCCATATTGTTCTTTGAATAATAATATTGCCCGGCTGCTGCATAATAAGCGGCCAGCAGCCATTTGTCGAGCTTCGTTTTAATGGCAGCGATCTCTTTTTCCGCATTGCCTGCATTGCCTGCGCGAAGGGAGGCGATGGCTTTCCGGCATCGCACTGTTTCCGCTCCATTGGCCGACGGAGCTGCTTTCAGGTATTTTTCATAATCGGATACCGCCTGCAGATACAATGCAGTATCGGCCTGCTCATTTTCAGGATGATGGCTTTTTTCCAGATATTCAAAAACCATATCGCCCCTGGCAAGTATATATTCTGCATTGCCGCTATCCTGCTTCACTGCTTCACTGATCAGCGGATAGGCCCTGCTGAAATCATTTTTATAATTCCAGTGAAGCAAGGCTATCCTGTACAGGCAATAAGCATGATCCTGCTTGCTGAGGCTGTCATAATATTTCAGGCAGGATTCGAGTGCTTTTGTATCGGCGCTGCTGCCTTCGCTTTGCCGGAACTCATACACTTTTTTTTCTGCCTGATAAAAAGCATGGCGATCGAGACTGTCTGCCGTCATGCTGATGGCGGCATCATAATCGGAGAGCACGGAAGCAGCGGGATTGGTATTGGTTCCCGCGCAAGCCCTTTCATAATATATATCCGGATTAAACGCATTGCAGGCAATGGCCGAATCGAAATAGCCGATGGCAGCGGCATGATCATTTACCCGCATTTTTTTCATGCCCATATTGTAATAATAATCGCTCGAATCGGTTCCGGAAGTTTTGCTTACCGCAACATTGGCTTCAATGACAAGAGGGATTACCTTGTTCTGAATATCCTTGCTCCCTGCATTGGCAATCCGGATGGTTATGCCGTCGGTGCCGTTCTTTATTTTATAGAATGCGGGATCAATGACCTTGTTTCCGATCTGCGTTTTTACGCGCCTGGCAAACACTTCGTCCATGGTCATCTCTATTCCGCCGAACAAGCGGAGGAAGGCAGAATCCAGCGGACTGACACTGTAAAAAAGAATAAAGCGCTCGGTTCCTTTTTTATCCAGCTTCAATGCTTTTGAAGTGCCCGGAATATTCTTTTCATCCTTCAACCCGCCCGATCGGTCATATTGCTGGTAATTGTTTTCAGGATCAACCCCGAGCAGGTATACGAAGCCGGTATCCGATTTAACGGAAAACTGGATCAGGTCGCCCAGGCGCATGGTATTGGCTGTTCTGAAGCTCTCTACACCATTTACCGAAGAATCGCTGCCAATCAGCAAAAGCTTGCTGCGCCTGATCATTCCATCCCGGATATCATGAGCCTGGTAAGGACGTACATGTACCTGCACAGACTGCGCCGATGCGGGGCCGGCAATGCCCACCAGGAATAAAAAAACGATAAGGCTTCTCTTGGCCGGTTGTTTGCGCATTTCATTTTTTTTACTGAACATCCATTTTCAAAATAATGGGAACGATATCGCCCGAATTGGAATTTCCGGATACGCTCATGCGGCCAGGCTTATAGGTCAGCGATTCTTCAGGCATCAGCCTGGAGCCAAGCACATCCTTGAGCTTGTCCATGAATCCGGCCTGGCTGCTGTTCCTGATGTCTGCAACCACTTTTTCTATATCGGGAATCTGGTTGAACGCATATAAAATGCAGAGATAGTCCGAACCGCTCACATCGGTCTGAATCACTTTTTCATTGCCGGGTATTTCGATGATATCGCCCGAATAAACCCGCGGCACTTCAACCACAGTAGCCTTCAGGTTATACTGGCTGGCAAATTTGCTTTTGCCGTAAGGATACAGCACTTCCGCTTTATTGTTCGGGTCTATGCTGAACACATAGATATAGCAGTCCTTCTTGATGTTTTTGGCAAGCAGGCGGTAGTAGTCATTCTTTTTGATATCTGCGCCGGAAAGCTGGTACTCCCTGCCTTTCAGCTCAGGTTCTATTTCATTGAACAAAGCTTTTTTCTGGCTCTCATCCCATTTAAGGAATTTCTCCAGCACGAAATCGCCATTCACGGTTACGGGATCATCGGGCTTTTTCCGTTCGTCGAGCGTAATCTGGAAACCGTATTTTACTACTTTGGCAAAATCATCATACCCGATGGTGAAATAACCATCATTGCCCCATTCCCTTCCCCAGCTATTCATCACTTCAAATGTTTTGTTGTAGTCATTATAGCCAATAACGCAGAGTGCATGGCCGCCCAGTAATGATTCGTTGTCAGGATCGGGTTTCCATTGTGAATTGAATTTGTTGATCGACCTGAAGCTGGGATATACTTTTGCTCCGATCAATACCGGCTGCCTGTTCTCCAGGCTCATCTTGGTTTCTTCTATTTTGGTGACATCGCTGGCATCCAGGCCGAATAAAGCAACATAATCCTTGATCTTATATGGAAAGGCTTTGGTCTTGAGTGATTGCAGCAAGCTCTCATCAAGCTCCTGATAATACGCGGGATTGAAATCGTTCTTCAGACAATCGCCGCCATCCTTGAGCAGGTCCAAAGCATCTTCAAATTTTGATCCCTGCTGGCAGTTCTGTGCGATCTGCACATAGATATACATGGCCGAATTGGCCTTTTGGGTGATCTGGTCCTTATCCTTCAGATTGTATTTTATTGCCCATGCGGTAGAAAGGCAGGCATAACCGGTAGCCCATCCCACACACGATCCGCAGTTTCGCTGATTATCGGGATAGGGATTATACTCCTTCAGAGAAACCACAGGTTGTGTGGCTTTGGCCTTTCCGCCAAGAGCAAGCCGCGGGGACTTTTCATATCCGTTGTCGTCGAAAACCAATCCGGTACTATACTGTGCCTGCGCCTGTGCAGCCATTTGTACAGCGAGAATAGCCGTTAAGGCGAAAAACAATTTCTTCATACATCGTGATTTTAAATGCCGTAAAAAATGTTGGATTTACCATTGAATGACGGAAGGCAAATGATTCGGACATTGCTTCAGATGATCTTCCTTATCTTTTTTTGCTTCTTCATAAGTATCCCTTTCAGGGCCGAACCAGGTTCCTATATGCGAACACAGCGGCGGCGGCGTATAATCACAGACGGCCTGGTATTTGCCCGTAGCGGTCTTTATTTTCAATACCTGGCCGTTGCTGCTTTTGATGGTAATATATTTTGCGGCCGGTGCCGACTGTTTTTGCGTCAATGCATTGGCATCGGGCTTTTTTCTTTCACGTATCTCGAAGCGGTGGCCCTTGGTATTGTATTCATGCGTCTTTGCAATTTCCCGGGCTTCGGATTGATCGTCGAGCCATGGGGAGAGGGCGCCATGGCCATCGGTACAATAAGCCATGTACTGGTATGTTGCTTCCTGTGAATAGGATCTTATGATGCCTGAAAATAAAAAGGCAAGGAGTAGTGCTGTGCGTAGCATGTTAAAAGGGTTTAGGGATATGAGATGAATTCCGGAGAAATCATACACATATTAAAGACACAATCTTTTGTTAAAGGAATCGTAGTAAGCAGGCTGGTTTAAACAGGGATGATTAAGGGAATTGCCTTGTAATAATATAAAAAAAATGCTATTAAAAAAAATTAAAGGAGCGGGGTATTATGATCAATGATTATATTAGCAGGCTATAAACCCAAGCCATGCCTGACAAAACATTTGTTTCCCAACGCCTGTATTCGCTCGATGCCCTTCGTGGTTTTGATATGTTCTGGATCATGGGAGCGGAAGATATCGTCGGCAGCATGGCCGAAGCCACGCACTCCTCCTTTTGGCAGGGCTTTGCCAACCAGCTCACCCACCCGGCCTGGAACGGCTTTCATTTTTATGATCTCATCTTTCCGCTTTTTCTTTTCCTGGCTGGAGTGGCCACTCCTTATTCGGTAGGCCGCGCATTGGAAAAAGGAACTCCGAAAAGCAAGCTGCTGATCCGGGTTATCCGCAGGGGACTGCTACTCGTGATCCTGGGACTTATTTATAATAACGGACTAACCATCAAACCGCTTTCTGAGGTTCGTTTCGGAAGCGTGCTGGGCCGCATCGGGCTTGCCTATATGTTCGCGAATATCATTTACCTGTATACGAAACAGCGGGCGCAGATGATCTGGTTCGGATGCCTGCTTATCGGTTACTGGTTACTGTTAAAATTCACTTCAGCTCCCGGCTTTCCCAGGGGCGACCTGACCATGGAAGGAAATTTCGCTTCGTATATCGACCGGTTGGTTCTGCCCGGAAAACTCTACCTGGGCATTCATGATCCCGAAGGGCTGATGTCGACCATTCCGGCCATCGGCACCGGGCTGCTGGGCATACTGGCGGGAAACCTGCTGAAGCACAGCAGCCTTTCAGGACAGCAGAAGGCATTGCGCTTAGCCATCACCGGTATTATATTCCTCGTACTGGCCCAGCTCTGGAACCTTGATTTTCCCATCAACAAAAATCTCTGGACGAGCTCCTTTGTATTGCATGTAGGCGGACTGAGCCTGATCCTGCTGTCGATATTCTATTATATCATCGATGTTTTGGGATATAAAAAATGGTCTTTCTTTTTCCGGGTCATCGGCATGAATTCCATCCTCATTTATATGTCGGGTCATTTCATCAACTGGCAATACAGCACCAATGCTTTTTTCGGATGGCTGGGCAAGCTGATCGGCGATCCGTTCAATGCCGTTGCGCTGGCTATTTGCTATGTGATGGTGAAATGGGCATTCCTGTATTTCATGTACAGGAAGAATGTGTTTTTGAGAGTGTGATGTGAGGCCGGTACCAGCCCTTATTCGCTCCAGTCGTCCGTCCGGAAAGGAACCACCGGCAATCCGTCGGTGCTGAACAGATCGCCCAGTATCCAGTCTTTGAATGCATACCTTACGGCTACCGGCTGTTTTACATTTTCACTGATCACCCGTAATCCTTTCCCGGTGATCACGGCTTTTGCCGGATAGAAAACCTTGTCTGCTCCCGCCACTTCAAAAGCGTTCAACTCTTTCCCGTAAGCGGTCAGTCCATTGGGTGCATTCTCGAACTGAAGGTTCACCGTATCCCCGGCAATGCTCATGGATTTGTATGCAGGATTGAGAAAGGACAATCCTTTTCTCCCGTATACGTTGGCGAGCGACCAATAGGCCAGCCGCCTGCTGATGATCGTTTTATCGGCGGGATGGATGGTATGCTCATCGCCCGCATCCGCGCTGACCACCATGCCTGCATTGGGTATCTGGTTCAGGGCCTTCCATTGCGCTTCGCGCAGAAAAGGAATGAGCTCGCGGTGATCCGGATATTTATAGGGAGCGATCTGCACATAGTAAAAAGGGAAATCGCCGATATTCCACAACTGCCTCCAGTCGCTCACCATCGCCGGCAATAATTTCTCGTACAGGGCCGGCTCCAGGCGGTTCTGCTCGCCCTGGTACCAGATCATTCCTTTGAGGCCGTAACCAATCAGCGGATTGATCATGGCATTGAACAGCACGGTAGCGGTGTTCTTGTTCATACCCACGGTGTCCCTGGGAATGCGTACGTCCGGAAAAGCGGAAAGGCTGCCCGCACTCATCCAGGCCTCGATCATCGTGCCTCCCCAATAGGTTCCGATGATACCAACGGGAACGTGTAACCGCTCCTGCAGCATTTTCGCAAACTGGTAGCCCACCGCGCTGAATTTTCTTACCGATTCCGGATCGCATGGCTGCCAGCCGTTGGCCCTGGCGTCTTTCATGGGCGTGACGGAAAGATTGTGTTCCAGGCGGAACAGCCTGATCTGCGGATTATCCGCTTCCATTAATATTTCATTGGAGTGGAGCACCGGCTGGTTCCTGAATCCTTCCACCGGCATCTCCATGTTCGACTGGCCTGAGCAAAGCCATACTTCGCCGATCAGGATATTGGAAAGCTCCAGCTTTTCGCCGTCGGAAAAGCTGATGCGGTAAGGGCCTCCTGCCGCAGGGGTCTGCACCAGCAGCTTCCAGGAGCCGTCGGCCGCAGCCTTCACGGAATAGGAACGGTTGTTCCAGGAGGTGATGACGGTAACGCGGGCATTGCTGCCCGCAATTC
>CAYYZJ010000955.1:0-1663 GCA_964475615.1 uncultured Flavitalea sp.
ATGGGCGCCCGTATGATGAGCGGGAACAGCAATTATCACGAACAGCTCGAAAAAGAGCTCGCCGATTTTGTGATGAAGGAAGACAGCGTGCTGCTCAATTACGGCTACCAGGGAATGGTAAGCATCATCGACGTGATCTGCGGCCGCCATGATGTGGTGGTGTATGATGCCGAGTGCCATGCCTGCATCATCGACGGACTGCGCCTGCATCCCGGCCATCGTTATGTGTACAAGCATAATGATGTTGACGATTGCGAAAAGCAATTGCAGCGCGCTACTGCCCTCATCGAAAAACAGAATGCCGGCGGCATACTCGTGATCACCGAAGGCGTTTTCGGAATGGCGGGCGACCAGGGCCGTTTGAAGGAGATCGCTGCATTGAAGAAAAAATACCAGTTCCGTTTTCTGGTAGATGACGCCCATGGTTTCGGCACGCTCGGCAAAACCGGCGCCGGTGCAGGCGAAGAGCAGGGCGTGCAGGATCAGATCGACCTGTATTTTTCCACCTTTGCCAAATCCATGGCTTCGATCGGCGCTTTTGTTTCGGGCGAAAAAACGATCATCGATTATATCCGCTACAATATCCGCAGCCAGATCTTTGCCAAAAGCCTGCCTATGCCTTTTGTAATAGGCAATCTCAAGCGCCTCGATCTGCTGCGCAGGTATCCCGGGCTGAAGGACAAGCTTTGGGACAATGCCCTCAAGCTGCAGCGCGGATTGAAAGAAAAAGGCTTCGATATCGGCAATACCGATTCCGTGGTTACACCGGTGTATATGAAGGGAGATGTTCCGGAAGCAACGGCCATGGTCATGGACCTGCGCGAGCATTACGGCATCTTCTGCTCCATCGTGGTATACCCGGTAATTCCGAAAGGAAATATCATCTATCGCCTGATTCCCACTGCCGTGCATACGGATGAAGACATTGCCAGAACTTTAAAGGCTTTTGAAGAAACGAAGAAAAAACTGGATGCAGGCGAGTATAAAGTGGAGTTCATTCCCGATATGGCGGAAGCATAAAGTGATATTCATAAAAGAACAATCCCCTGCCTGATCAGCAGGGGATTTTTTTATCCCTTATGTAGTAGTAGCCTTTCTGATCTAAAAAAAAAGCCTCCTTTTGAGGGAGGCCGCACTAATCAAATACCATTAACCATTAAACCTTATCCTATGAAAAGTCAAATATAATATCTAAGTTTCAGAAAATTGGTTGCATTGCATACCTTTTTTTTACCCAAAAACCATGAAATTGATCGAGATCAATTGTATTTTTTACAATTAATCTCTCAGCGTCATGCTTCCAACTTTTGGGGTTATTCCCGACATGGTCACCAGCTTGCCTTGAAATTTTTCTGGAACTCTTCAAATGGGATTTTGCCATAGCCGTTCTCGCCAAAATACTTTACGATCAGCTCCAGGTCTTTGGGTTCCAGGTACCCGGGAATGGCCTGCGGCTCGCTGCCGTCGGCGGGAAGGATTACCGTTGTGGGAAAGGCCAGGCGGCCCTGGGTAAGATAAACGGCAAATTCATTGGATCGGTAGCTGGCATTGAAATGATAGGTCTTTCCTTTCCATACCAGAGCTTCCCTGGATTCGGCATTAACTTTAACGGGGTAGAATTTATCCTGTAGATACTGCGCTACATTCTTATTGGAATAGGTTT
>CAYYZJ010000956.1:0-1723 GCA_964475615.1 uncultured Flavitalea sp.
TTTCCGGCTCTTTTTTCAGCGCGCGATCCAGCACCATGATGGCATTGGAATAATCGCCCTGCCTGATATAGTTCCTGGCTGTTTCATCGAGAGAAGCTGCGCCGGATTCCTGTGCATGCAAGGCAATTCCGAAAGCGGGCAGCAAAGCGGTTAAAAGCAAAACTGTTTTCATCCGGCAGTAAAAAAACGTCGCGCCTGTTTTCATGGATTTAAAGATAAATCAAATGTGTCAATAAGCCATCCCTGAGCTTGGGCTCGAACCAGGTGCTTTTGGGCGGCATGATGGCGCCGCTGTCGGCAATGGCGAACAATTGATCGATACTTACCGGATACAGGCTGAATGCGAGTTTCATTTCGCCGCTGTCCACTCTTTTTTCCAGCTCGGCCAGTCCGCGGATGCCGCCGACAAAATCGATCCGCTTGTCTGTGCGCGGGTCTTTGATGGCCAGTATCTTGTCGAGCACATTCTGCTGCAGTATGCTTACATCCAGCACGCCGATAGGGTCGTTCGGATAGCTGCCTTCCCTGGCCAGCAGCCTGTACCAACCGCCGTTCAGGTACATACCGAATTCGTGTAGGGATGAGGGTGAGAAAGCCTTTTCCACCTTGCCGACGAAAAAATTTCTTTGCAGGCTGGATAAAAACTCTCCTTCCGTCATGCCGTTCAGGTCTTTCACCAGGCGGTTATAATCCAGTATCTGTAACTGGTCGGAAGGAAGTAAGGTAGTGAGAAAATAATCGGCATCGGGCCCGGCCTCGCTTCTCAGTGCAGCCCTTACCTTAGCGGCAGATGCAGCGCGATGGTGGCCGTCGGCGATATAAGTGAAGGGAATTTTTTCTGCAAAGAGCCGCGTAATGCGTTCATTGGTGGAATCATCATCGATGACCCAGGCCGTATGCCTGATGCCGTCGGCGGCAACAAAATCATATAGCGGATGATGGCTTGCCTTCCAGTCGCCGATGGTTTTATTGATATCGGCTTCTGCCCGGTAGGCCAGGAATACATTGCCTGTTTGCGCCCCGGTGGTTTTGATATGGTTGATGCGGTCGAGCTCTTTATCGGGCCTGGTCAGCTCATGTTTTTTGATGATATTATTTTCATAGTCGGCAATGGCGCTGATGCATACGAGCCCGGTCTGGCTTTTGCCATTCATGACCAGCTCATAGATATAATAAGCCGGCTTTTCTTCACGCAGCAGGATGCCTCCTTCCTGGAGCAGCTCCAGGTTTTCCTTGGCCTTCTTGTATACGCGCTCGCTGTGTATGTCCACTGAATCGGGAAGATCGATCTCCGATTTGGTGATATGCAAAAAAGAAAAAGGATTGCCTTCTGCCGCTGTCCTTGCTTCTTCGGAGCTCAGCACATCATAAGGAGGGGAAGCTACCTGTGCAGCCAGGTCTGGTCTTGGTCTCAGCGCCCGGAATGGTTTTATGATCGCCATGAAATAGATTATTAAATGATGAATCGAAGGATCAGGCTTTCTGGCCGGCAAAATCCTTCATCAGCTCAGTAATGGCCACTACGCTTTCCATGGGAAGTGCATTATACAGCGAGACCCTGAACCCGCCAACGCTGCGGTGACCCTTCACCCCTATCATGCCATTCTCCTTGCAGGTAGCCAGGAATGCGGCTTCCAGCTCGGGGTCGGGAATAACGAATACGGCATTCATGCGGCTCCTGTCTTCTTTGGCAACAGTGGGATGGAAAAGCGGCAGACTGTCC